>CAYTMY010000021.1:0-11809 GCA_964439075.1 uncultured Lachnospiraceae bacterium
CGAAATATACTGTTTTAACAACACCGTATACCTCTCCTGCACAAACTCGGAATACAAGCCTGTTTATTATAAGCTGAGCCCCTCGGGCTCATGGACGCTCTTGGGAACCGACAATGATTCACAATACCCGAGCGATATGCACTTTTTTGACGATGGAAGCAACCTGTATGCTTATTATGTAAAAAACAGTACCACTCTCATTATAAAAGATGTGCTCACGAACAATGTTGTATCCGAAAACCTTACGGCAGGATATATGACTCACCCTTCCGTATGCAAAGCAGGCGATGAAATATTTGCAGTATATTCTGATTTCAACGCAAGCGGAAACGGACGTTACCCTGTTATAATGAAGCTTGAGCTATCCGCAAAAACGTGGACACGGGCGGCGCAGCCGTCATTTGCGGGCTTTTCCAATACGCATTCGATCGTTGTTCAAAACTCAAAGATATATGTGCTTACGGGAGGAACGAATATCAATCCCGTGCTTTCGGTTTTTGACGGAGATTCATGGACGGATGAAACTCTCACTTTTACACAGAACTACAATGATATGACCCTGCATATACACGGCGGCAAGCCTATAGTGTGTTTTATAGATACGGGCAATACGGCTAAAGCGATGATAAAACAGACCTCGGACTGGGAACAGTTCGGCAGCAATATTATAATGGGCGCTTACGACATTTCAACCGTCATAACCTCCGATACCATATATGCTTCTCCCTCAACGGGGGCTACTGGCAGGATAATCGTTAAACATAAAGCGATACCGGATGCTTCCGGTCCGTATACCGTCACACTGACGCCTTCGGCGGAGTACACAGACCCGACGGTATACATAGACGGCATAGCCTATACATCGTCAAATACAAGCTCTCCCTATACTGTGAGCATACCCTCAGCAGATTCAAAGACAGCCACTATGTACAAGTACAATTCCTCGGGTATAGTAGTGGGTATGTATGTATGGAAGCTCAACTTCTCCTCGGGTTCTTACACAGCTTCGCCTATCCCTCAGTTTGAAGACCTGCTTTCCTATCACGGTTTTTCCATAAGGGTGGTAGGAAAGTCGGGCATACGCTTCAAAACAGGCATAAGCCCCGAAACACGCGCTTCTCTTCTGAGTTCTTCCGGACTTGCGGGCTATCGCCTGAAGGAATACGGCACTCTTGTTATGGACCATGCCAACTATCCCGCATATCCGCTTGTACTAAACGCAACGAACACAAAATCGGGAAAATCATACTACACCGAAAACGGAACGGTAAAAGACTTTATATTCGAAACAAAAGCAGGCAGATACCGCTTTACCTCGGTGCTTACGGGATTGCCCGTATCACGCTACAAAACCGACTTTGCCTTTAGGGGCTACATAATACTCACGGACGGAACGAGCGACACCGTTATTTACGGTCCTATCGTTTACAGGAGTATTTATACCATTGCCAATCAGGTTATCGTCTCGGGTGAATTCCCGCCGGGCAGCCCCGCCGACATTTACGTGAGAAAGATTATTACGGACGCCGACAATTACGGCTCGTAAAAAAAACAACTGCATATCATCAAAACCGATAATGTTATCAATATAAAAGAGCAGCCAATTAGTTGATTCGGCTGCTCTCTTTTTATGTCTTTTTTATTACTGTCTTTTAAATTCCGTGTTGGTGCAGTTGGGGCAAGGGGGCATTTTATCACCGTCAGCTTCAATATTTACTATCTGACCGCAGTTCGTGCACTGATATTTGCCGCTTCCCGGCTGTTCGCCTGTTTTTACCATTTATGTTCTCCTTTCATGGTTAATGACTTTGTATATATTGCCCACTAAGGCAACCGAATATACATGCCGCCATGAAAAGTTGCAATTAAGTGATGTTACTTTATTCTTCCGATTATTCTCAAAACATATATGAATATGTTGATGAAATCAAGGTATAGCTGTAATGCGCCGTATATAGACGACTTTTCCGCAAGTTCGCTGTCTGCGGCATACTGAGCATGAAAAAACTTAAGTTTTTGAATATCATAAGCGGTAAACGCCGTAAAGATAGCTATGCCGATAAAACATGCAAGCCTTGTAAAGGCGTCCAGATCGATAAATATGGAAAGCACCCAAAACACCAAAAGGAACACCACGCCTACGATAAGCACCGTTCTTATTTTAGAAAGATTCGCTTTCGTGCAGTAGCCCATCAGCGCCATAACTCCGAACAGCACAGCCGTTACTCCAAAGGCAAGAAACATTGTCGAAACATCATACATAACGAAATATGCCGTAAACATTACTCCGTTTAACGCCGCATAGACAAAGAACAGTGTTCTTGCTTTAGGAATGCTCATTTGTTGAATCTTGCGCGAAAGCACTATTACCACCACTATCTCCGCAATAAGCAGAATAAAGGGAAGTGCGGGAATTGCGAAAAGATAATAAATACCGCCCGTGGAATATAAAAATCCGGCTATCGCAAAAGTAAAGAGCAGCCCCAAGAACATCCAAAAGAAGGTCTTCGCTATATATTTATTAAGCGAAATAATCTCCTCTCCGTACTCGTTGCGCTGCGGCGCGTTGTTTTGTGTTGGGTAATTGTTGTTAAATTCACTCATTGTAATTGATCCTATCTTTATATTAATTTATTTTATTGAACGTTCGTTTCCGAAACAAGCTCGGTTTTCACGTTCAGTTTTTTATCCACCGTAACTTTATAAACCTTAGTTGCATCAGTGTCGGGATTGGGCTCCCATGAACGGGAATAGGTAAAGGTAAGCGTCGTTTCACCTTCTTTTATACCGGACAGCACGAATATATAAGTTCCGCCCGCTCCCGTGCCGCCGCCGGAAGAGTCCTGTTTGTATTCGTCGGAAACCGCAACTATGCCGTTCGTTTCGGCTTTGTATGTCCATTCATAACCCGTAGTCGGATTGCCCTTTATTTCTATTGTGGCATTTTCGGGTTCTTTTTTCGAACACGCCGACAAAGAAAACACAAGAGCCAGTACAAGTATACCGCAAAATATTTTTTTCATTATTCCCTCCTTTATTTTAAGCGTTTAACATTCCTTTAAATCATTAACTTTCAGTCGCATGTCCATGAAACGGACTGCTGTGTATCGTTTTCATCGAAATACAAATATATCTCCGTAAGTCTGAAAGAAACGGGCATAGCCTTGTCGTCCTCTCCGAATACATATTTGATCTGTATGCTTGTAGTTTCGCCTGTAGGCAACGATAAAGTACCTCTGTTTGCCGTGTACAGCGTAGTACCCCTTTTGTCATAGAATTCAGCTGAAAAATACACCCCTGTATATTCCCTATCGCCTGCATTCTTTATATCAAAGCTGAGTGACGTTTCCGATTCGTCAACTTTAAAGGAAAAATTATCGAATTGAAGAAAGTTTGCAAAGAAATCTTCGTCGTACTTCATAAGTGAAGAATCTTCGTTTCTCACATTGTCTGCTTCGGTCCTCGGCTGTATCCACAAGTCGCTGCAGTCCTTATCGTAAGAAGTATCGTATATTATATACGACAGCTCTTCGTTCTTATATGCGTCCTCCACCACCGAAGCAGGTACCGAAAGAGTATTGCTCGTCTCAGCCTCGGGATATTCGTCCTCGTCCGTGCCGCCGCCTTGTATCAAAGGGTCGTCGGGCTTAGGCAGAAATCTGTCAAATACGTTTGTATAGCGGTACGCCAAAAGCGCCGCTCCGAGCAGTATGAGAATCAAGGCTGTAATTTTTAATCCTGTACCGTTACTTTCTTTTTGCATCTTCTTCCATTCCCCGCGTTGTAGTTGTAATAAATTTAACACGATAAAGCTTAAAAATCAATTAGAGTGAGATTGGTTAATGCTTATTAACAGTTTCTTCGTCAAAAACAGCACCGAATTGTGTGTCGTAAAGCTCCCTGTATCTGCCGCCTTCTTCGAGCAGCGCCTTGTGCTGCCCCTTCTGAACTACTTTGCCGTTATTTATCACTATTATGGAATCCGCGGCAAGTACGGTAGAGAGCCTATGCGCTATCACTATGCCTGTGCGCTCCTTCATTATAGTATCGAGAGCCGTTTGAATGGCGCTTTCTGTGATCGAATCGAGAGAAGATGTCGCTTCATCGAGTATTACTATCTTAGGATCCTTCAAAATCACCCTTGCTATCGACATACGCTGCTTTTCTCCTCCCGAAAGCTTCAAACCGCGGTTACCCACTATGGTATCGTAACCGTCGGGCTGAGATATTATAAAATCGTGTATGCTTGCCGTTTTGCATGCTTCTTCTATCTGTTTTTGAGTCGCATTTTCATTTGCTATCAGCAAATTTTCACGTATAGTACCGTTAAACAAATAAGTATCCTGAGTGACCATTCCGATATTGCCTCGCAGATGGGAAAGCTTTATATCGCGCACATCGCACCCCGCTATTTTCACGCTGCCCCCGCAAACATCGTACAAACGTGCAATGAGGTTTACTATTGTGGATTTACCCGCGCCCGACTGCCCCACTATGGCGTACGTTTTGCCGCCGGGCACTTCAAAGTCGACTCCTCGCAAAACCGATATTTCCTTTGAGTAAGAAAAAAATACGTTCTCGAAAACAACAGAGGCATTTTTCATATCGGGGCACATGGCTTCGGAGGAATCTTTTATGTCGATATTCATATCCAAATAGTCAAATATTCTTGTGAACAGCGCCAGTGAACGCGTAAATGTGACCTGAGAATTCAACAGCACCTGTATAGGCATATAAAGTCTGTTGATGAGAGCCACCATTGCCGTTACCATACCAACTGTAAGTGCGGGGTCGGAATTTAAAATGATAAGGTAACCTCCCGCAAAATATATGAGAAGAGGTCCCAGCTGGGTAAACAGTCCGAATAAAACGTGCAGCCAGCTTCCGCTTCGCTGTTCCTTCAGCGTTATTTTTGTTACTTCTTCGTTCACACGCCGAAAATGCTCATATTCCTTTTTTTCACGCGTAAACAGCTTTACAAGCAAAGACCCGCTTACCGACAGAGTCTCGTTTATTATCTGGTTCAGCTCGTCGTGCTTTATCTGGCTTTCTCCCAGCAGCTGCCAGCGTTTTCTGCCCACCTGTCTTGTCGGCAGTATCAAAAGAGGTATGGCAAGTATTCCCACGACGGCAAGCTTTGGACTCATGCTGAAAAGCGCGACGAGGGTGGTTATCACAGTGGCAGTATTGCTTATGGTATTTGTGAGAGTACCGCTTATAACACTGCTTACGCCGTCGATATCGGTATTCATCCTTGTGATGATATCGCCCTGTTTTTCCGTTGTATAAAAAGAATGAGGCATATATTCGAGATGCTCATACATTTGATTTTTCATATCATATATAATGCGCTGCGATATCCACGCGTTGATATAAGTTTCCAAAACGCCTATTATCTGGGAAGCGGCGAGAGCGGCAAACGCGTAAATAAGCAATTTTACAAGAAGCCTCATATCTTTACCGATAAGCGCTTCATCGACGATCCTTCCCGTTATTATAGAGGGCAGCAAACCCACTACAGATGCTGCCATAATGGCAATGACGACGAGTATGAACTGAAAGGCGTAAGGTTTCAGATAAGCTATTATTCGTCTCAACAGATCCGAAGTCAATTTAGGAGCGTTTTGTTTTTCTTCTTCCGTGAGATAAGTTCCTCTTCTTTGGCGTGGATTTATCGACATTGCGGTTGTCCTTCTATATATGATTTTATGGAATCATTATACCACCATTGCAAGTAAAAGTGCAAAACGATGATAAGTAACCTTCGGTATACACTACGCTGCGGTAAAAAAACAACCGAACAAGAAAATTTTGCTTGACAAAATATATCGTTTTTGATATCATATAACAAATTTACATCTCGTAAGTTTACACAACTGAATAATCACTCAAAAGCGATGAAGAGAAGGAGTAGGTATCCGCTGCGGGCTTAGAGAGGAGCTGTAAGGTGAAAAGCTTCCCCGAAGGATATGCGAAGGTAGTCTCGGAGCTGCAGACCGAAAGGAAATTTTCCGAGTAGACTCTGACGGTGGTTCCCGCCGTATAACAGGGAAACGGCATCGGCTTCATACGCCCGCGCTGGCAGAGGTATAGTTGTAACGCTTCTATACAAAGTTAGGTGGTAACGCGATTTATTCGCCCTAATAAAAACGGGGGCGATTTTTTATTGTCCCTCACGCAGGGAGATTGCAGAAATGGAACTAATCAACAATTATCTTAAAAAAACGGATTTTACGAGCTATGAGGACTTCTGCGAGGGTTTTGAGCTTACGGTACCCAAAGGCTTTGACTTTGCGAGGGATATAATAGATGAATGGGCGAAAGCAGAGCCCGACAAGCTTGCTCTTGTATATGTGGACGATACGGGCGACGACAAGTATTTTACGTTTTCCGATATATCGCTTCTTTCAAAGAAAGCCGCAAGCTATTTTTTAAGCAAAGGTATCGGCAAGGGCGACAGAGTGCTCACCCTTTTGCGGAGAAGATATGAATATTGGATATGCGCGGTGGCGCTTCACAGGATAGGCGCGATAGTCGTGCCCGCTTCGATACAGCTCACTACCAAGGATATAGCGTACAGAGTCAACGAAGCCAAAGTAAAGGCAATACTCGCCGTAAACGACGATTTTGTATTGGAGCAAATAGAGGGTATCGGCAATATTTGCCCGAGTATGGAGTTTATATCGCTTATCGGAGGCAGCAATATTCCCGAATACGACGACTTTTCCTGTGAATACTTAGAATATGAGCCCTGCGAAACATATTCCGAGTTAACAAACGACGACGCGATGCTTATGTACTTTACTTCGGGCACAAGCGGTTATCCGAAAATGGCGGTGCACAACAGAACATATCCGCTGGGTCATATCATGACCGCAAAATATATGCAGAAGGTCATAAACGGGGGATTACACCTCACGCAGTCGGACTCGGGCTGGGCAAAATTCGGTTGGGGAAACATTTACGGACAGTGGATAGGCGGAAGCGCGATACTCGGCTACGACCCCAAAAGGTTCAATTCGGTAAAGCTTTTGAATATAATAGAAAAGTACCGCCCCACAAGTATATGCATACCGCCTACCATGTACCGTTTCTTGCTGCGCGACGGATTGGAAGGACATCATGTAAAAAGCGTAAAATGGTTTTCAACGGCGGGAGAGCCCCTTTCGGGTGAAGTAAACAAGGAATTTTACGAAAAGACTTCGCAATATATACACGAGGGTTTCGGGCAGAGCGAGACCACTCCCATTACCTGCACCTTCGAATGGGTGGATATACGCCCCGCGTCAATGGGCAAACCTTCTCCTTTATACGATGTTCGCATAATAGACCATGAGGGCAACGACTGCGCCTGCGGAGAAGCGGGCGAGATAGTGCTGAAGGTAGGCGACAAAAAGCAAGTGGGGCTGCTCTCCTTTTACAGCGTGGACGGGAAGCTTGAGGAGCCCATACAAGAGGGCTATTATCACACGGGAGACATAGCATACCGCGACGACGACGGTTATTTTTGGTATGTCAGCCGAAACGACGATATGATTAAATGTTCGGGCTACAGAATAGGTCCCTTCGAGATAGAAAGTATATTGAACACCCATGAGGCGGTAAAGGAAAGCGCCATAATAGGCCGCCCCGACGAAATACGCGGGCAGGTCGTTTGCGCGGCAATATCATTGAGGGACGGTTATACCGCAAGTGAAGCTCTTACAAAAGAGCTTCAGGAATATGTGAAAAGCCTGACCGCGCCATATAAATACCCGCGCATAGTGGAATATGTTACAGAGCTTCCCAAGACCACGTCGGGCAAAATAATACGAATGGCTCTTAAAAAAACATAAAAGAACGCTTTGAATTATAATTTATTGCTTTAATATCCGATTCGATATATAATTAACTATATTATACAATATAATAACTAAAAGGCAAATCGTTTGAAAAAGCGCACGCGCAAAGCCAAAGGGCCTTCGCTTAATAAGCATGGCAGCCGGTTGTACGAAATAAAGCTGCCTTTAAATAAGGCAGCTTTTATGGAAACGGAGCTTTATTTATATGGAAAATAACAATTGCGGAAACGAATTTTGGGCAGACGTTCTGAGGGCTCTTTTAAAAAATTCTTCCGACATGATATTTATAAAAAATAAAGACCTCGTATATCTCAACGCTTCCTTCTCCTTCGCAAAGCTTGTAGGATTAGACAGTCCGAGTCAATTGACAGGCAAAACCGACTATGATATTTTTTCAAAAGAACTTGCGGACAAATACCGCAAAGACGATAAACAAGTACTTCTTTCAGACTCCTGCATAATAGACATGCTCGAAGCTCTCCCCGAAGAAAACGGACAAAAATGTTTTTCCTCCACATCAAAATTTCCCATCACCGATAAGAACGGTAATGTTGTCGGAATATACGGCATAGGACGAGATATCACTGTAAATATGATGCTCGAAGAGGAGATAGAAAGAAGAGAACAGACAAACAGAGTCTTCGACGATGTACTTGAGGTCGATCTTACAAATAACGTCGTACTCAACGCCGATGGCGGAGTTTTTGCGGATATTGTAAAGACAATTATAAATCAACCGTTTGATGCCGCCGTCATTACCGTGGCAAATGATTATATCCACCCGAATTACAAAGAAGAGTTTTTGGAACACTTTTCGCGTGAACGCCTTAATGACGCTTACAATAACGGAATAAGGTCATTTTCAGTCGTGACATACATGAAAATAAATTCCTCCTATAAATGGCTCGAATTTACTGACCGAATATATTTTTCAAAGCTGACAAATACGCTGCGCCTGGCTTCGTACGTAAGGGACATGAACGACGATATAAAATACAGGGAGAATCTGCGCAGGATAGCCGCAACGGACTCGCTGACGGGTCTTCTGAACAGAAAGACCCTCATAGAAAATATAACCGAATGCCTGCAAAGAGGGGGAAAAACAAAAAACATGCTCTTCTCTTCATAGATTTGGATTATTTTAAAAATATCAACGATTCTTTGGGACACCCTTTCGGAGACAAGGTCCTCTCGGATACGGCAGCTCACCTTAAAAAGCTTTTCGGCGATAACGAAATAGTGGGGCGCTTCGGTGGCGATGAATTTCTTGTGCTGCTTCGTAACGTCACCAAAGACCAAGCCCAAGCAAAAGCAGAGACGGTACTCAAAACGATACCACTGGAAATAGAACACCAAGGTACTCTCCTCAGCATGACGTGCAGCATAGGAATAGCTATGTATAACAATGCGGACAAATCTTATGACGAGTAGTACGAGCAAGCGGACAAAGCTATGTACGAAGCAAAAAATACCGGTAAAAACCGAATATGCATCTATGAATAAGCCTATAGGCGTCCGCTTTCTTTACGGACGCTTTTAACTTACGTCAATTATCAAATATTATTTTCCACAGAAAGAAGCACGGATGAAGCATTATTTGGAAAACTTCAAAAAAAACAAGCCCGGAGTTTATCAGGCAATAAAATATGCGCTTTTGGGGCTTGTGGCAAGCGCAGTGGAGCTCGCAAGCTTTTCTTTGTTTAACTATCTTGTGTTCGGCGCCTTAAAGGAAAGGAGTTTTTCTTGGTTTATTTTTTCATATACAGCCGACAACGGAGGATTATGCTATTTTCTTTCTCTGTCTGTATCCTTTGTGCTTGCACAAAGCGTCAACTTTATAATACAGCGCAAAATAACTTTTCATGCCGACAATAACGCGGCCAAAAGCGCCGTAATGTTTTGGATAATGATGTTGGGAGTATTCATACTGCAAATGTGGCTGCCCTGTGTGCTTCGCAGTCCGTTTGCGAGCATTATGAACGAGTCGTCTGCAGAGCTTGTTATAAAACTGCTGTGTATGTTTATCGGTTTTGTGATAACTTATCCGCTGAACAAGTACGTGATAATGCGAAAAAAATAACTCCGCCGATACAAACATATTTTTCGATGCGCCTTTAAGCCTGCAATATGTTATTGAAAATAAAAACAAGGTCTCTGTTCGGAGACCTTGTTTTATTGTTTTAAATTCTTATGCTCTCGCCGTTTCCTTTTTATCGTCCGATTTTTTATCTGTCTTTCCGATTATCATGTCAACTGCCTGCAATACTGCGTAGGCCACCATGAGTATAGTCCATTTGTCTACAAGCACCATTCTGAGACCCATGTCCTCCGTAAGGATAAAGGTGATAACTGCTATGAGCGTAAGAGCTATGCCTATTATCTTAGCGCTCTTGGCAAACCTTGCTTTTCTCTTCTTTTTATCCTCGCTATCATCCGTGAGATATTCATTTTCATTCTCATCGGTTTTTTCTTTTCTCTTGGCGAATAATGTGTATATTGCCGCAAGAGCGGTGAGTATCGTGCATATAAGGTTTACGAGCGCCCACGCCGCACTGCTTGCCATAGGAGTAGGTTCATCGGGAATATCGTGATAGTCGGCGGAATTTCAGGCGGGATAATCGGATCTGACGTATAGTATACATATATCACTCCGCCGTTTATTATGGTTGCGGGGAACGCTTCACTGTAGGAAGTCAACGTATACCCTATAAACGTCTTGGGCAACACTCCGCTTACCACTACCGTATCGGGGTCGTTTATCCATACGGTGACGCTTACGGTTTCGGTTTCACCCGCCGCGGGCGTTCCGTCCAACATGTACTGTACCGTGTAGGTTATATTCTTGGTCTGTGTATCGTCTCTTACGTAGAAGATATCAACTATATCTCCGTTTTTGACCGTTGACGGAATAGTTCCCGTTGCCGCCGTATCGAGCACATAGCCCGTATATCTGTTGTTTTCAGCCGATATACTTACAGGCAGAGTATCCGGGTCGTTTATCCATACAGTGTTTGAACTTACTATTCTGTCTGCAAGAACTTCCGAACCGTCTGTAAAGTATCGGACAGTATAGGTTATGTTTTTATTCTGACCGTCGTCCTTTTTGTAGTAGATGTTTATCACATCTCCGTTAGCCGCCGTTGTGGGAAGCGGGTTGGGCGTCAGCGTCATATCCAACAAATAACCCGAATATCTGTCATCTGCGGCAGATACCGTTATGGGAACGCTGCTTACGTTATCCGCTGCGGCGACCGTTTCGGGGAAGGATTCCCGCAAACTGCCGTCAACATAATAGTTGACAGTATATCTGATGTCTTGTTCCCACTTCGATTCAAAGCTCAACCATAGTTGATTAATGCCGCTTTCGAGCTTCGTCTGTACAAACTGACTGTATCGACTTACCACTTGATTTACGCCTACCTTGGTATCGCCGCTATAGGCATAATCCACACCGCCTATCTTCCAACCCGTATGATTGAACTTGCCGGGCGTGAGGGTGTCGGTAAGGTTTGCTCTTATAAATACGCCTGCGTCCGTATTGGTGTCGTACACCTGTCTGGTGGTTTCTACACCGTTCGTGCCGTATGTGAGGTCATATTTATTATCCGCTTTGATGTGTATGATCTGTGTGTAGTAGTACTTTATGGTCACGTTGCCTTTATTCAAAGCGTCGGTAAGGGCTTTTGCCGTTATCGAGTTATTGTTGCGGCCTTCGTTGTTGAGCTGGCTTTTTCCGCTCGGCGCCGCACCGTATTCATATCCGTCATAATAGATACCCGTATACGCGGGATTGCTCATCGTGTACACGTATGCTTTGCCGTCCGGATCGTCGTTTCCTCTTTCAAAGAAGTCAACTCCTCCGAAGTCGAATCCGTCTATTTTCGTATCCAAAAATTCCTGTACATTTTGGAAATCATAATTTTGACCTGCGATATTCCTATGATCACTGTTGAAGCCATAGAGCACTT
>CAYTMY010000022.1:0-4823 GCA_964439075.1 uncultured Lachnospiraceae bacterium
GCCACCTTGATAGGTATGGTTCTTGCATGGCTCGTGCTCATCACGATATGGAAGCCCGAAGCTCTTTCAGAGGACGTAACTTCTTCGATAAACAAGAAAGATCTGGCTCCGATGAACGCAACCGACAAAAAAGTCGTCGCAATAATACTCTTCATGCTCGTCGGTTGGATATCGACGACATGGATCACAGTATACAACACGCAGTTTATCGCCATAGCGGGTTTACTGCTGTTCACCTTCCCCGGCATAGAGGTGTTCAAATTCAAAGAATTCGGTTCGGAATGCAGCTGGGAAGCGGTACTCCTCAGCGGCGGCGTAATGGGCGTTGTTGCGGGACTTACCAAAAACGGCGTTTCCGACTGGCTCGGACAGGTTCTCTTCGGCAATGTTTCTCATCTGCCCGTAGTGGTGCTCGCAATGCTTATAGTGCTGGCGGCATTTATACTGCACGCCTTTATCCCCGTCGGCGGACCTATAGCCAGTATACTGCTCTTGCCGGCAATTTCTCTCTGCCAAAGCTGCGGACTGAATCCTGCAGTAGGCGTTTTGCTCGTGCTTATCGGCGCAAATACCTGCACGATATTGCCGATAGACGCGCTTCCCATTCTCACACAAGGCTACGGTTTTTACGAATACAGCGACTATCCGAAAGCGGGTGTTCCCGTCACTATCCTCTTTACGGTACTATTGCCGCTGATAATCATACCGCTGGCTGCACTCTTTGGTTTATAAATCAAAAAAGGAGATTTAATATATGGAATATACAGTACTCAGCCCTTGGGCAGAGGTGGACGTTGAATCGGAAAGCGGTCTTCAGCCGAGACTCGATACTTTAAGCGGCAAAAAGATCGGTATGTTTTCACACTTTAAAGGACATTCGCCCTTCATCCTTAAAGTAGTGGAAGAAAAAATTAAAGAAAAATATCCCGATACCGAATTCGTATATCTGCAATATCACAAAGATACCCGTGAAATTCGCGATGATGAAGAATTCAAACCCATATTTACAGAATGGCTTAAAAAAGTCGATGGCGTCATAGCAGCCTACGGAGACGCAGGCTCATGCGCTATGTACCATGCCTTCAATACGTCTTATGTTGAACAAATGGGCAAACCCGCCGTGCTTTTGGTAAAGGGCGATTTAATCATGTCGGCTCAGCGCGGTGCAAGCGCAAGACATCTGCCGCACCTTCGTATGGTAAAATGTTCCCTGCTCGACCAATCATTTGCGCCCGAACTCGATAAAACGCTGATAGACACGGTTATACGCCCTGCAGTAGAACCAAAGGTTGACGAGCTCATTGACGCTTTGGTAAGACCTCTCACAAAGGAGGAAGCTGCAGCGCCTGAAATCACAGCAAATAAATATGCAAAAGAAACCTTCACCGGCACGCTTGATGAAGTAAATGAATTCTTCTACAAACGCGGTTGGGGCAACGGGCTTCCGATAGTACCGCCGACAAGAGAAGCGGTAGATGAAATGCTTAAAGGAACAGACCTCCCGCCCGATCATGTCGTTGCAAAGCTTCCTCCCATGCTCGGAAAAGCAACGGTTGAGAAAATAGCCATAAACGCCGTTATGGCAGGATGCTTGCCGACGTATATGCCCGTGCTGATAGCTGCCGTAAAGGGCATGGCGGACCCCGTGATACATCTTGTGGGCTGGACATGCAGCGTAGCCGGTTTTGCTCCGTTAATTATGATAAACGGACCTATCCGCAATCAGATAGGCATTAACTGCGGAAGCAATCTGCTCTCCCCCTATTACAAAGCAAGCGCTGCCATAGCAAGAGCCTTTTCGCTGATAACGATGAATATTTCGGGCGTAAGACCCACTATGGAGGACAATGCATATACGGGTCACGAATCACGCTTTGGTATATGCTTCGGTGAAGATGAAGAAAACAGCCCGTGGGAACCGTTCCACACAAGCTTCGGATTCGACAAAAACGACAACGCCGTAACATTGGTTTGGGCGCACAGCAGAGAGTTTGTTATCGGAGGTAAAACCTCGGAGGATCTGCTTCACGCCATGTGTCAGACAGACAACAAGGGAGCTTTCGACCCCGGTTGTACTTACGTAATATCTCCCGTATGGGCAAAAATGCTTTCCGATCTCGGAATGAAGCGTGCGGATGTTGCAAAGTACATAAGCGAATACGCCCGCAAACCCAGCGGAAATGCATCGGTAAGATGGATGACGGACAATAACCACATGCCAAAATACGTACCGCTGCCCCAAAAGGACGCAAGCCTTTATGTACGCAAGTATTGGAGCACAGAGCATTTGAATCTGTTTGTAGGCGGAACTATGGGCGGACCGCGATGCTGCGCATTTGCAGGCGGCGGAGACCACGGCGGACCTTCCTGCACCAAAATGGAAATGCCCAAAAACTGGGATGAATTGGTCAAAAAATATTCGTCACAGGCTGAACTGCCCGAATATATTGATTATTAACAAAAAACGAAGATACAACAAGAGAGACGCCATAGCGGCGTCTCTCTTGTCATATAATTATATTGTATACTTCTTTACTTTTTTTGCGGCACAGCCTCATCATCCGTGGCTTCCAGCTTGAATATGACGGGCCGCAGTCCGTCATTGCAGCTGCAAATAGCAACGCCGGGAGTTTTTATCCAATCGCCGTAATAAAAAACTCGTTTTGCGCGCCGTGCGCCAGAGCGAATGCGTACTGATATACGGCCTTCCATGCCTCATTGCAAAAGCCCTCGGGCTTTGCATAATCCGCGTAAAATATTTGACCTTCCTTGAGCATAGGACACGCACCCAAGCCATCGACCCCGTACTTTGCTGCCAATTCTTCGTCAAATGTCGTCTTCAATACGGTGATTTTTACTTTTTTCATTTAAACAATCCTCTCCTACAGACGTAAGTTTTATTGCGGTAACATATAGAACTATACTCAGTATTTAAGATTTGTCAAATACAAAAATCTATCTGTGATAATTAAAATAATTACCTTTTAGAATATCCCACGCCTCGTCGCACTCCGCTATCATTTCCGCATTGGGAAGTGTATCGTCAAAGAAAGATATATTTTGCTTCAGCTGCTCGAATTTGCTTACGCCGCATATAAGGCTGTTGACATATTCCTTTGAGCAAAGCCATTTATATGCGAGCTCCGTCATGCACATACCGTATTTTTCGGATACGAGTTTTAATTTTTCAAGCGCATCATAATTCTTATCGGTCTGATAACGGTCTGCGTATCCCTTTTCAAGGCTGAAACGTGTATTTTCAACTGTCTTTTCCCTTGTGTGCTTTCCCGTGAGCAACCCCCCGGCGAGAGGGTTGAAAACCGTGAGCGCTTTGTTGTATTCCTTTATGAAAGGCACAAGCTCGTCCTCTATGCCTCTCGTGAGCGTATTGTAAACGCTCTGAGTGAGCACAGGAGCCACAGCGCACATTTCCTTTGCCTTATGCACCAATGAGCAGAACTGCCATGCCGCAAAATTACTTACCCCGTAATAACGCACCTTGCCGCTTCTTACAAGCATGGTCATAGTCTCTATAGCGTCTTCAAATGAAACAGTCGGGTCGGGCGAATGCATATAAAGTATATCTATATAATCCGTATTGAGCCTCTTTAAACTGTCCTCAACGCTCTTGAGTATATGCTTACGCCCCAAGCCCATATTATTGGGCTGCATATTTACGGGACCTCTCACCTTTGTGGCAAGAACGATATCGTCGCGTTTTCCGTTGAGAGCTTTTCCGACTATCCGCTCGCTCTCTCCCTTTGTATATATATTTGCCGTATCGATAAAATTAACGCCGTTATCGACAGCATAATCTATCATCTCAACGGACTGAGCCTCCTCCGTCTGCCCGCCGAAGGTCATCGTACCAAGACACATACGTGATATTTTAAGCCCTGTTGAGTTGATGTAAACGTATTCCATTATGCAAATCTCCCGTTATGCTTATTCCTGTTCATCGTCGTTCTCATGAGCTCTTCGTACCATAACGACAAATTGGCATATCTGCTGTGAACCGACCAGAGCCAAAACAGAACCGAGGATAACAACAATATCCGCGACCTTGAAGTTGGTTATAAACTTGCCCGCAAGCATTGCTACCAGTATCCCCACTATTATCATTATCAAAGCACGTATGCCTTCTTTGCTCAGAAAAACCTCTTTAAACATATTCATATTTTTAACCTTCTCTCGGAATAAATTATGTATAACTAATTCCGAATAAAGTATAACAACAATTGAAAAATTAGTCAATATGTTTTTTCTTTTAGGGTTATTTGTGGTATCATTAAAATAGTGGTATACGACTAAAATGTATTTACCGATTATGTATGCCTTAGTTTTTTATTATCGGCGGAGAATTATGGAGAAGGAAAAGAAAATACCCAAACGGCAAAACACAATAAGCAGAGAAAAACTGATAGCTGCCGCTAAAAAACTCTTCTACGAGCAGGGATATGAAGCGACCACTCTCGCTCAAATAAGTAATGAATCGGGAATAAACAACGGTCTTATAACATATTATTTCGGCTCAAAAGGCAACCTGGCAAGCGTGATAAATACGGCATATCTGCTTGAAATGCGAAACGAGATAGCTCGGCAGTTGTACGAGGTGAAAAAGGGATACAACCTTGAGCTGGGCGTGGCGATAGAACAAAGAATACTAATGGCAACCAAATTCGAAAACAAAAATCTAATGCGTTTTAATTTGGAATATACAAAAGATAAAGCTATGTTTGAAGGGCACAACGAAAAGCGCGAGCATTATTACAAACTTCAGCAAAGGCTTATCAACCCGCAGCTGAGCGATCTCGACCTAAAGC
>CAYTMY010000022.1:4833-11306 GCA_964439075.1 uncultured Lachnospiraceae bacterium
GAAGTATGCGGCGCGTCTATCACAACGAATCTGGCAAGAGCGTACGCAAACCATTATGTAGATTGCAGCACCGCTTATTTAAAGGATTACGCAATAAGAGAAATATTCCACTTCATGCGCCTTCCCGATTATCAGATAGAAGCGCTTGTCGAAGAGTCATCCCTGCTTGAAGAACAAATATCAGTAAAAATAGTTCCCTACTTTAAGGTAGTAAACGGAAAAACATACAAGTAAATTATTGCATTAAAAAAATACGGCTTCATTAAGAAGCCGTATTTTTTATTGCAAGGTAAAAGTATATAACTTATTTAAGAAGCGCAAAGTAGAATTTGAGAATGGAATTCTCCGTACTCATTATGATGTTTTCCGCTTCTTTGGGTGTATTCGGGTTTTCCGCAAGGTATTGTTCCCACGTTTTGTAAACTCTCGAAGAGAATTGCGGCAAATTTGCGGGGCTGTAATCGGCTTGATTGAAGTCTTCGCCCGTTTTTACACCGGGGTTGGTATACACGCCGTAGTCCATAACCGTCTTTGCGACTGCTTCGAGATTTTCGAGGTTGCAATCGGCAGCTGTAAGAATGCTCTTGTCAAGACCGAAGATATAGTGACCATCGACCGCCATTACGTCGAGCCATTCTTTTGTTCTGTCGACGACCTCTTCCTTCGAGCACTGCGTGAGATACTTTATCGGGAAACCGCTGCTGAGAACAAATTTCTTGCCGAGCTTTGCTTTCATCTGTTTGATATCGGCATATTCGAAGGTGAAAAGCGAACCTGTGGGCAGATCCTGTACGTAGTCTAAAAGCCTTGTCCAGTCATCTTCCAAGAAGGCGCCGCAACGGTAGCCTTCGGAAGCGAGACCGTCCCACTGTCTTTTAAATGCAGGCCACCAAAGTTCCGCAAAGTCTTTTTCTCTCATAAACGTAGCCATGTGAAGAGGATAGAAACCGAAGGAATATCTTGTGTAGATCTTCGGATTTGCGGGAGATGAGTCAAGATAGTTTGCGGGGCTTATGGCCTCCACAGCTGCCTTGACCTTATCCTTATGTCTTCTGATGTCCGTGCTCATGCCCGAAAAGCTTCTTAACTGGTCGGAAAGGATATCCATAGGGGCATATCCGCCTCCGCCTACGGGCGGATTTGCGAAGTAGCCGAATCTGGCGGATATTTTTCCGCATACCGCGTTCGTAAGCGCGCTTACAGCTGCCATTGCCTGATTCGACAAAGTCATTGTCATGACGGCGCGCGCGGGGTCTTTTGTTACGTCAAGGTTGGGGTTTACTCTGGGAACGGCCTTTTCCACTATGAAGGCATAGGGGTCTTTTATAAATTCGTCATACTCCTCAGGCTGCATCATGCAGGTATTGGGATGCTGTATGAAGCCGTTAGCTCCCATTATAATTGCCTTTGAGCCAAGAGCCTGATATTTGGCGGGGTTAAGTACGCTTCTTCCGAGAATACATACGTCTGTGGGTATTCTCTCACCAAGCTCCATTGCTTTGTCTTCGAGCTTTGCAGGGTCCCAATATGCAAATCTCGGGTCTACTCCGGCATATTCCGCCATTGCAAATGGTGAGATGCTGAGGTTTATAGGTACCCTCTTGGGAATGATACCATCCATAACAGCATGGTTATTCTCACATCGTTCGTTTTTTAAATCTTCTGTACCCATGTGTTTAATGTGCCTTTCTCTGATGTAATTGCAGATAAGATTTTTACTCATACATAAAATACATACATAACCATTACTTCTTACTATCGTTAAAACGTCGGAAATCATAAGCGATATGCTATAATTTAGCGCATGCACAGAATTCGTCGCTTTAACTTATGTATGCATAATTCACCATGATTATAAACATAAATGTTTGAATTTGTAAAGTACTAATCGAAAAAAATGTTAAAAAAAGTTCGAATTTACGACAAGAAGCTATAATATCAAAATGTTTTTCAAATATATCTTGACAAAATACCCGTTCAATCGTATTATTCATACATAAGATTTACTCATACATAAATCTGGAAAACAATTATTTTAAACCGAAAGGAATTAACAAACATGACAGCTGAAGAAAAAAATGTTTCCATCGAGCCCGATGAGAAAGATAAGAAGCAACTTAAAGCTCTTAAAATCGGTTACCCGATAATGCAACTGGGCGGCGGTGTTGAAAAAGCATATTTTTCAACATACCAAAGTTATTTTCTTACGAATATTTATATGATGTCTACCGCTTTATCCGGTATTCTCACTATCATATCGAACCTCGTAGGATGGATCGGAGCTCCTTTATTCGGAATCATCATAGACAAAGTATCCTTTAAGAAAGCGAAGTTTTATCCGTGGCTTATAATCGGACCGATAATTTGCTACGTTTCATGGATGCTCCTTTACTCACTGCCCGCAATGGGAGTTATGGGAGAAGGCACGGGAATTATAGCTCTTGTACTTTTAATAGTCTATAACATCGGTACGCCGCTTGTAACAATACCCGCATCGGCAAGCTTCCCTCTTCTTTCAAGCGACCCCAAAGACAGACAGTATTTCGCGATAGCACAGAAGGTCGGTCGTGACGGCGGAAAAACGATCATGGGATATGTATTCCCCGCCTTACTTCTGGCACTTACGGCAGCTTCAAGCGAGATAAACGCATATATGATCTGCGGACTTATCGCCGGCATTTGCCCGATAATTGCATACACATACTATGCCCTTACCATGAAAGATTCCTACGTTGAAAGAAAAGGTCTTGCATCAAACAAAACGGCAGCAGGCGCAAAGAAGAAAGTTTCGATGCTCCTCATGTTCAAGACGGTATTCACAAACAGACCTCTTCTCTCCATGTTCCTGTTCATGGCTATACATAAAGGTTATTACTTCATCTATGTAACAAGCGCAACGTATATCTTCAAATATGTATTCGGCGATTTCAAGCTGATGTCAATATTCATGACGATGTTCAACCTAACCGCCATTATAGGCGCGATGCTCGGACCTATCTGGACAAAGATATTCAAAGAAAGCAAACGCTGTTTCGTATCCGCCATGGCGGTACACGTAGTCATAATGCTCGTCATAGCTCTTACTTTCAAGAACCTGAGCGCATTGACCTTCATCGCACTTTTCGGTTGCTCAAGCCTCTTCATGGGTCTTCTTGAAAACTGGATACTGCCGATGTTCGCAGCTTCTTCGGACTATGCGGCATGGAAGAGCGGCACACGTTTCGACGGTATAACAATGTCGATATACTCGCTCACAATTAAGTCCGGCACACTTATCGCAACGACGATAAGAACGGCAATACTTGTTGCGGCAGGTCTCGACGCAGTCAAAAAGACGAACGTAGCGACGGATCTGTTTATAGCAAAAGCCGGTCAGCTTTATACATGGTATCCCCTCGTAATGGGAGTTGTTGCTTTGCTTGTACTTCTGTTCGCCTTCAACCTTAACGACGAGCGCATAGCCCGCATCAATGAGGACCTAAAAGCCGGTAAAACGGCGAAGGATTCGGAATATAAGCTCTAATCAAAAATAAGCATTGAAGCAACCGAAATATGTCCTATAATTTTGGTTGCTTCTTTTTTTAAACGGAGAATAATAATGACTGATAAAAAAACAGTAAGCAAACACACGCTTTGGGGCGTCGGAAACATGGGCGAAGGCTTCATTTCAATGGTGTCTTCGACCTACCTGAGCATATTCCTCACTGACGTCGCGTTGCTTCCATTGGGACTGGTTTCCTTTATTTCTCTTTTTTCGAGCATATTCGACTTCTTTATGGTGCCGCTTTCGGGAGTCATACTGGTATCCGCAAAGCCCATGAAATGGGGACGATACCGTTCGTGGCTGCTCTTTTGCCCAGTTATAGCCGTATTGTTCTTTCTTTTATGCTATAACGTCGTGGATAATAACGTGATATTGACCTCGGTTTGCATACTTGTCGGATATATAGGCGCTAAAGCGGCATGGAACGTAACTTATGCCGCAAACGTATCGCTTACTGCCGTAATGGCCACGGACCAGCAAACAAAATCCAAGCTTGCTTCACAAAGGATGATGGGTTCTAATGCCGGCAGACTTCTCGGAAACTACCTAACTCCGCTCATCGTAGCATGGGCTACCGTGCGTTTTGCGGAATCGACGGGATACACTATAGCGATAATACTTACCGGAATAGTGTATATAATCACAAGTCTGATACATTTCGCGGACAGCCGCGGGTGCGAAAACGCAAATATATCCGCAAAAGAAGCCGAGAAGGAAAAGACGGAAAAGTTCTCCGCAAAAGAGATATGTCTTGCTCTTGTGGCAAATCCCCAGCTGCTTATTACGCTTATAATAGACCTTACATCAAACGTCGCCAGCCTTGTTCTGCCGTCGCTTGCGGTATATTACTATAAATACTGCGCGCAAAACATGGCGCTTACCTCCATACACATGCTCATAATAGGGTTGAGCGGTCTTGCGGGAGCATCAATCGTGCGTTTCTTCGGCACGAAAATAAAGGATACGCGCAAAAACCTGCTTGTGCTTTATATCATAGTCGCGCTAACGCTTATAAGCATCCGATTTACAGCCTCAAACCCGATACTGTTCATGATACTGAGCGGCGTGGTGGCTATCCTGACGGGTATGACCTCCCCGTTTGAGCTTAATTTATACATCGACAATACGGTATATTACAGCTATAAAAAAGGGAAAGACGCCACAGGCTTCATAATGGGGCTTTCCAATCTTCCCGTCAAATTTGCCTCCATTATCAAATCGACCTTGATACCCTTTACGCTGATGGCGGTAGGCTACGTTGCAAATGCAGAACCTACCCCCGAGATGCAGGCAGCAATAATAAACGCATATACGCTCATACCCTGTATATTCCCCGTTTTTGGATTCATACTTCTCAAATTCGTTTACAAGTTAAAACACAGCGACGTTGAAGAGATGAAGAGAAAAATCGACGCGGGCGAAGTATAAAGAAAAAATGATATAACGAGGAAAATGTAATGAATCCCAAAGAAATGAAACAATACAGAACCAAGCTGTATACAGACCTTTATTCGGGAGTCGTACCCGACAGAGTACCTATCAATGATTCCTTCGGCATAGAATATTTTATAAAGTATGCGGGTCTTGACCTCATGCTAACGCAATATTCTCTTACAAGCGAGAAGCTTATCGAAGCAATGGATAAGGTGCTTGAATTCGCAAAGGGCGACACCTGTTCCATAGGCGCGGCGCGTAACGCCATAGCAAGTATGTTTCAAAAATCGCGCGCAAACGTAATGAGCAAAAGCGGGTTTTTACAGCACCCCGAAACGTCGTCATTGAGCGATGAAGAGTTTGACGATTATATTCGTTCACCCTTTGACTTTACACAAACGCACATACGTCCGAGAGAATACCCCTCATACACAAACGACCCGCTTGAGCGCTGTATAAATTTTGCAAAGGTCGTTCTTTCAACACAGGATTTCAATAAGACCGTCGGCGCCGCAAATGCGGCAATAGCGGAAAAATATGGGCTCTTTACCGTTCCAGCGGGAACAATGGGCAGAAACCCCGTACCTTTTGACTGTTTAAGCGACAGAACAAGAGGCTTCTCTCAGATAGTACTCGACATAAAGCGTTGTCCTCAAAAGGTGCTTGACGCGCTTGAAGCTTACATGCCTTATGCGATACACATTTCGAAAAGAAGCAAGGCGCACCTTTTAGGCGCCAACACAATAATGACGCACATGGGAGCGTTTCTCAGACAAAAGGAATTCGACAAATTTTACTGGCCCACTTTCAACAAAATTTGCCATATAAGCGCACAGAGAGCTCAGAATACATCTATCTTCTGCGAACAGGACTGGACGAGATTCACCGACGAGCTTTCGGAGCTTCCTCAGGGAACAAGACTTTATATGGAATACGGAGACCCCCGTATATTTAAGGAGAAACTCGGCAAGAAATTTGTACTTGGCGGCTTTTATCCCGTAACCTTGCTGAAGAACGGCACTAAAGAACAGTGTCTCGACAAGGTAAAAGAGTTGATGGATATAATGGCTCCGGGAGGAAATTATTTCTTCCGCTTTGACAAATCGATACTGGATACGAGCGATATGATTCCCGAAAACTACACAGCAGTAATGAATTATGTACTTGAAAACGGAAAATACGCCAATGCGGGACAACAAGTTACCAATGTAAAACGTGAAGATACGATACATATTGGGTACGATAAGGAATATCCCGAGTTCAAGTCAAAATATCTGCCCACCTTTGAAGAATTTACAGCCGATTATCCGCCTGCGGATGAAAGAGCAGTTGAGCTTATGAAGGCGGCTTACGACAAATATTCAAACATGGCGGAAAACTTCTTTATGTAGACTTAATATCTACCTTATATCGTTACACAGCAGCGCAAAGAGGCAAGGACATTATCCTTGCCTCTTTGCGCTGCCGCTATATTCGGTATATCGGCAAAACACTT
>CAYTMY010000022.1:11316-11805 GCA_964439075.1 uncultured Lachnospiraceae bacterium
ACACTTGAAAGTGAATTGCGTGCACAATACAGAAAGAGAAAGTCCCACCAAAATGGACTTTCTCTTTCTGTCGTTCAAGTAAACTATCAAAAATCTCTTACGCAAAACCCGTTTGCGTTTTACCAATCCAAACCTGCATCCTTACGTATCTTTACAGCCATAGGTGTCATTGTACCGTATTTATATTCTTCAAGCTGACGTACAAGCTCAGGGTCTGTGTTGTCCTGTCGGGGCAAGGGTACATCCTGTTCATGACAGAGTATATCCTGAACTCTCCTTATGTTAACATTGTGAGTGTTAGTATTTTCAAGTGCACATACGGCTGCCGCAACACCCGCTGCCTGACCGGTTCCCACGCATTGAGGAATAAGATTGAGTCCGTCTATAGCCTTTTCGTCTGCCGAAAGGTGCCTTCCCGGACAGAGCAGATTTTCTATCTTTTTGGGCAGCATAGCTCTGTATGGTATTTCTATGGGTACACCGTCGTTT
>CAYTMY010000023.1:0-6228 GCA_964439075.1 uncultured Lachnospiraceae bacterium
GAAATTACCTAAATAAGAAAAAACAAAAAGAGCCTCACGGCTCTTTTTGTTTTACGGAAATACCCATAAGCTAATTATTGGTCCATTTTACAAATTCTTCATCGGTAGCAAGAACATAGTGAGTACCACCGACATGATGCTGTACTCCTTTGGTATAATCCACGCCCTCCTGCTTATAATTGTATGACTTCGCAATCCTTGTCTTTTCCATTTTGGGATTGGGATGAGGAATTGCGGAAAGTAAGCTTATCGTATACGGATGTATAGGATTCGTGAATATTTCATCTTTTGTTCCCGTTTCAACCAAATGACCGAGATGCAACACACCTATTCTGTCGGAAATATATTTTACCATAGAAAGGTCATGCGCAATGAACATATAAGCTGTACCTGTATCCTCTTGGATGTCCTTCATAAGGTTGACAACTTGCGCCTGTATGGAAACGTCAAGCGCGCTTATGCATTCATCGGCTATTATAAGTTTTGGATTCATAATGAGAGCTCTGGCTATCCCTACTCTCTGTCGTTGACCACCGCTGAATTGATGCGGATACCTTTCGGCATGTTCGGGCGCCAAACCTACCTTCAACAATATGTCGGTAACCTTTTCACGTCTCTCCGCTTTTGAAGAGTAAAGATGATGTATATCGAGCCCCTGCGCTATTATATCTTCGACATTCTTTCGCGGATTCAAACAAGCCATTGGATCCTGAAAAATCATTTGCATCTGAGTTCTCAGATCTTCGTTTTCTTTTTTTGTAATTTTCCCGGAGATATCCAATCCGTTGAAATTGATCTGACCGTCGGTAGGTGTGTATAGTCTTATTACGCTTCTTCCTATCGTACTTTTTCCGCTTCCCGACTCTCCGACCAAACCATAAGTTTCACCCGGATATATTACAAAGTCAACGCCGTCAACAGCCTTTACTGTATATTTTCGTGATATCGGGAAATATTGTTTAAGACCTTTCACTTCAAGAAGAGGCTTTTTTTCTGTCATCGCATTCATGTTTTAGCTCTCCTTTCTCATCCTGGCAATACGATTTTTAAGCTCTATAGGCATTTCAACCTTAGGAGCCCTCTCGTCGAGGAGCCATGTAGCCGCGTAGTGAGTATCCGTTATCTTAAACATAGGCGGTTCTATCCGCTCATCGATATTAAGGGCGTATATATTACGCGGGGCAAAAGGATCGCCCTTTACATCATGCAAAAGATTAGGCGGCGAACCCGGTATAGTGTAAAGTCTGTCATCATCCGTATCAATATCCGGCATAGCCGAAAGAAGACCCCAAGTATAAGGATGACGCGGCTCATAGAATATTTCATCTATAGTACCTTTTTCGACTATTCTTCCCGCATACATAACGTCAACATAATCCGCAACCTTGGCGACAACACCTAAATCGTGCGTTATATAGATTACGCTTATATTTCTTTCTGTTTGTATGCGCTTTATCATTTCAAGTATTTTTGCCTGTATCGTAACGTCGAGCGCAGTTGTAGGTTCATCGCAAATAAGCACATCCGGATTACAAGCGAGAGCGATTGCAATGACAACTCTCTGCCTCATTCCGCCTGATAGTTGATGCGGATATTGTTTCATGTGTTTTTCGGGCTCTTCTATCCCAACTTCGTCCAAAAGCGCTATCGCTTTTTTATAAGCATCTTCCTTGGAGGTGTTATAATGCCAAATCATTCCCTCCATGATTTGCTTACCTATATTCATGGTGGGGTCAAGACTTGTCATTGGGTCCTGGAAGATCATGGCGATTCTCTTGCCGTTGATATCCTCACGAATATCTTTTTTAGGCATTTTAAGGATATCCTTCGTCACTTCGTTGCCATCGTCGTCCGTATAGGTATACATGATCGTACCGCTGTTTACAACGCTGTTATTGGCAAGTATGCCCATCATCGCCTTTACGGTTACCGACTTACCGCTTCCCGATTCACCTACTATTGCAAGTGTCTCTCCCTTAAATGTATCGATATCAACGCCTCTTATTGCGTTGACCATACCCGAATTTGTTTTAAATGATATGGAAAGGTCTCTTACCTTTATTATTCTCGTTCTATCTTCCATGCCGCACCTCACATCTCCTTCAGCTTAGGATCAAACGCTTCGCGCAATCCGTCTGCAAGTATATTAAAGCACAACATCAATAGGGCAAGCACGATGAGAGGCGGCAGTATTTGATACGAGTGGGTCGTGAAGCTGTTAAACGCATCACTTATCAAACTGCCCAATGAGCACATAGGTACCGGTATTCCGAGTCCCACAAAGCTCAGGAAGGCTTCCGTAAATATGGCAGTAGGGATACTGAACATAAGCTGAGTAATTATTTGCCCTATCACGTTCGGAAGTATTTCTCTGAATATGATGAAAAAGTCCTTAGCTCCGAGCGTACGACTTGCAAGTACAAATTCCTGTTCCTTTAGCTTAAGCATTTCAGCCCTTGCAATACGGCTCATACCTATCCACTCGGTAATCATGAGTGCGAATACAATAGTTATAAAACCTCTTGGCAGTACCAACATCAGCAGCGTGACGATGACAAGGCGCGGTATGCCGTTGACTATTTCGGCAAATCGCTGCATGATCGAATCGACCTTACCTCCGAAATAACCGCTTATAAGACCATAGCTCATGCCGATTATCATATCGATGATAGCCGCAAGTATTGCTATGGCAAGGGATATTTTAGTGCCCTCCCATACTCTTGTCCATATATCTCGACCCAAATCGTCGGAACCGAACCAATAATATACGTTTTTCAGGTTTTGTTGTTTGTATAAATTTATATGTCTGGTTCCGCTTGTGGTATTCATTTTTTCATCGCCGTCAAAAATACCGAGTTTTTCAATTCCCTGTATTCTCGGAGCAAAGTTCTTCTGCGCCAAATTCTGTTCCGAATAAGTATAACCCGTCATACTCGGTCCGAATATGGCAAATACGGCAATAATGGCAACAACTATTAAGGCAATAATGGCACCCTTGTTTGAAAAGAAGCGTTTTCTCACCTCTGCCCAATAATTTTGACTTGCAAAATTTTTATCGATAAGTTCTTCAGAAGCAGTGCCTCTAAGCTCAAAGTCATCTGATTTGAAATCGTATGTGTCTAAAGTCGGTGCAGCTACAATGGCGGTTTGCTCTTGTTTAAGCTTTCTTCTCATCATTTACCCACCTCCTTGGAAAGACGTATGCGCGGATCAATGATGCCGTAAAGAATATCGACTACGAGCATAATGCCT
The DNA here is from genome assembly GCA_964439075.1 of uncultured Lachnospiraceae bacterium. Classification (GTDB taxonomy): domain Bacteria; phylum Bacillota; class Clostridia; order Eubacteriales; family Anaerofustaceae; genus CAYTMY01. The sequence goes on from CAYTMY010000023.1 coordinate 3,253, forward strand.
ATATACATAGCACTATATATAAAACTCAACGATATGACCACGTTGTAGTCATTAGACTGTATGGCGGTCACAAGCAAACTTCCTACACCGGGAATAGAGAATATTTTTTCAACGACCAAGCTTCCCGTCATCAAGTCGACGATCAGAGGAGCAAGTACAGTGATTATCGGTATCAGAGCGTTTCTGAGCGCATGTCGAACTATAAGCGGAGAACCGCTTATACCTTTGCTTTCCGCAAGCAGCATATAGTCGCTGTTTAATACCTCAAGCATTTCGGTTCGCGTAAATCTTGCTATCGAAGCCAAAGTAAACATCATCAGCGCTATGCTCGGCATTATACTGCTTGCGAATGGCCTCCCTGCACTGTAAAGCATCGGAAACCATTTGAGCTTGAAACCAAGGGTATAGCTTAGCGCAAGGGCAAAAACATAGCTTGGTATCGATACCCCCAATACGGCGATGACCGTACATAAAGTATCCCAAAATGTGTTATGCTTCAATGCTGCGACAATACCCAGTATAAGCCCGATAATAGCGCTTATTGCAACAGCCATAAATCCTATGCCGCAGCTAATCGGAAGGCGGCTTTGTATGAGCTGACTGATAGGTGTATTTTTGCTTATATTGTAGCTTACACCGAAATCTCCTTTAAACATATTGAACACATATTTAAAGAACTGTACGTAAATAGGCTTATCGAGTCCGTATTTTGTGTACAATGCCGATCTTTGAGTAGCGGAAAGCTTCTCATCATTAAACGGCGAACCCGGCATGAGCTGTAATAAAATAAATAATACCAATGTTATAGCAAGTAGTGTCACTATGGAAATCAGTATTCGCTTGATGATATATTTTTTCACTGTGGGGCGATCCTTTCAAGTAATACGCAATGAAACGGCAAATTACAAAATGCCGCGCGGCAGTATTTGATAGTAATTATACTACCGCTACTGCGCGCGGCAAATATTTCCGTCGCTGTTATTTCAGAGCCGCTTAATTATTTCTTTGTAGCGTTCTTATAAACACGGTTAAGTGCTACAGGATGGAATTCTATACCGGATACTTTGCTGCTGATCATGTTTGCGTTGCACTGTGTATATATCGGGAAGATTACGCACTCTTCGAGAGCGATCTTTTCAGCATCTTTCAATGCCGACCATCTGCCCGCGGGATCTCCTTTAAGGTCGCCCGTCGTGCATTTTTCAATAATCGCATCATATTCGGCATTGCTCCACAAACCGTAGTTGTTTGAGTTGCCCGTTACCCACATTCCCAAATATGTCATCGGGTCTGCGTAGTCCGGTCCCCAACGTGTAAGTCCGAGACAGAAATTACCTTCCTGCATATCCAAAACGCGCTGTTTCTTCGGTTCTACTTTAAGGGTTATCGTCATTCCTTCAAAGGTCGTTTCGAGCTGCTCTTTAACAACCGCAGCAACTTTCTGCTGAATTTCGGTATCGTCAACTATCATTTCGAATTCGAAAGTGCTTTTGCCGAGTTCGGTCTTAGCCGCTTCATAGTATTCTTTTGCCTTGGCAGCATCAAATGCGCATAGGTCTTTGAATTCTTCCTGATTGGCACTGAAATCATCTCCGCTCGGTCCTGTTGCAAACTGAGGCGGTACTGCCGTAAATGTAGCCGTGGAACCGTCTTTTACTACGTTATCGACGATAGTCTGTCTGTCTATGGCAAACATCATTGCTTTTCTCATATTGAGATTCGCAAGTTCGGGATATTGAGCCATATTGGCACTGATGTACCAAAGATATCCTGCGCCAACGCTTGTAAATTCTTTATCATCCTTGACTTGGTCTACCTGATCGCCTGAAAGAAGTATGATATCAAGATCGCCGTTTTGGTAGCTCAGAAGAGCCTGCTGGCTTTCTTTTATTACCTGATAATTCAATGTAGCGATTTTAATTTTGTCGGCGTCATAATAGTTTTCATTCTTTTCGAGTGTGAAGCTTGTTGCCGCAGGCTCGAATGTTTTCATGATGTAAGCGCCGTTACTGAGGATAGTTTCGGGGCTTGTCGCATAGGTGTCGCCGCATTCCTCAAAGAACTTCTGATTTACAGGATAGAACGTCGGGAAGTAAAGCAGCGAATCGAAATATGCTACAGGCACTTCGAGTTCGACCTTAAGCGTCTTTTCGTCTACCGCTGTTGCACCGAGTGCACTTGCGGGCATAGTGCCTTCGATTATAGCAGCTGCATTTTTAATCTGACCTACATCGCTCATCATATATGAATATTCGATTGCGGGGTCACATGCTCTCTGCCAACCGAATACGAAGTCGGCTGCCGTTACGGGGTCGCCGTTGCTCCAAAATGCGTCGTCACGAATAGTGAAGGTGTAGATAAGACCGTCGGCACTCACCTCTTCCTTTGCACAGAGTGCATCTATTGCTCCGCCGTTTGCGTCCATTTGCTTCAAACCGTCAACGCAGTTTGCGATAACTTCGAAGCTTGTACCATCGGTAGCAACTTGCGCGTCTAAGCTTTGGACTTCGACTTCGATCATTATGTTAAGTGCATCACTGCTACCTGACTTGCCGCCGCATGCCGAAAAGCTCAGAACAAGTGCGCATACTAACAATATTGCGCCGATTTGTTTCACGAGTTTCATGTTATTCTCCTCTCTTATGGCTGAATGTCCTCTATCTGAAAGTCTAACTGTCAAAACGGAAAAGCAGTGTGATCTTTTCCGATTTCTTTGGACAAACGCCTTTATGTTATTATTAAAAAGTTAACACTTTTTTAATAAAATGTCAATGAATATGCATCGAAAACGATTACTTATTTTGTCAAACATTATAATTTTACAATAGCTGCTTTTGATTTATTGTTTAATTCTTTAAGATAAATAACAGTCATTTAATACATTGATTATACCATAGAAATAAGTATTCTAAAATAATAATCTATATTAAAACGACGTCTATAAAAAATACAGGATAAATACCTAATGACTGAAAT
>CAYTMY010000023.1:6238-8394 GCA_964439075.1 uncultured Lachnospiraceae bacterium
AATAACAGACAAGTTTTATTTTATGAATTTAAGGAGCAAAAACACCTGTAAATATAAAAAAAATATATTTATTTTTATAAAGAATAAATATGCATTATTTAAAATTACAATTCAAAACGACCGCAATTACAAGCGGTCGTTTTGAATCGGATAAATTTTTCTTAATAGCTGTTTTCGAGTATTTCCGTAAGCTCGGTTTCCGCGAGTTGTACAGGGTTGCCGTTTTGCCTTACATTTGTTACTATTTTATAAAAATCGTCCTTTTTTACGCCCAACTGAGATAAATTCGGAACTTTTAGCTTCTCCGTAATCTTTTGCAAATATTCACTGACAGCTCTGAGCAATACATCCGCCTTGTCATACGAGTAATCTATTCCGGACAGAATAGAACCTATTTGAGCGTATTTTGCTTTTGATTCACTATATGCTTCGAAAAACTGCACTCTTCTCATATTCATCAGCGTCGCCTCGAAAATAAGCGCTGCACATATTTCGCCGTGAGGTATATCGTACAGTCCGCCAATTGAAGAGGCAAGCCCATGCAACGCCGTAAGCGAAGAGTTTTGCAGCCCCACCCCCGAAAGCCAAGAGGCATAACTCATCTTCTCACGAAGGATTATATCATCACCGCCTTTTGTACATACATCTGCAAAACTTTCATTCAACTTAGTCAACCCTTCTACTACCAATATATCCGTATAAGGCGTTGCATCTGCCGATACATAAGCCTCTATAAGCTGACAAAATGCATCAAAACCCGAATACATAGTCACCGGATAAGAACATGAAAGCGTCAATTCGGGGTCTATTACAGCCACATTCGGCATAAGACGTATATGTCTTAAAGAGCGTTTAAAAGGTTCGTTACCATATCGCGCTATCACTGCGTTAGAAGTGGTTTCGCTTCCCGTGCCCGCCGTAGTGGGCACTGCAATAAGCGGAAGTCTTTGCCCGCTCAACCGCTGCGACCCTATTCCTTCTATATAGTCCACAACGCTTCCCTGCTCAAAAAGCATCACGCGCAAAGCTTTTGCAGCGTCAATAACGCTGCCGCCTCCAACTGCCACTATTACGTCATAATCTTTGGGATCAAGTTCAGAGCACAATCCGTCTATCATTTCAACCGTAGGCTCGCAAACGATTTTAATATTTTTATATGTTAAACCGTTATCTTTCATCATGTCGGTAATCATCTCATACTTACCCGAGCTTAAAAGGGAAGCTTGACCCGTCAAGAACAGTATTCTTTTACCGAAACGCTCAAGAGCTTTAGGAAGCATATTTATTTTGCCCGAACCGAAAAGTACGGTAGTCGGCATGCGCAAGTCAAATGAAAACATAATTCACCTCTTTTATTTTGTTAATTATACAGTATATTGATGTCAATTTAAAGAAAAATCGCTGCTAATAGTCTTATCAATGGGTGTGCTTTATAGTATAATGTTTGCAAAGAAAAGGAATTCAATATGAAATATAACAGCACAAGAGACAATAACATCGTAAAAAGCTCATCGCAATGCATATTGCAGGGAATAAGCAGCGAGGGTGGTCTGTTTGTACCGTCCGATATAGATGATATTCATTTCGACATAAAAGACTTCGCGGATAAGAGTTATAACGATATAGCCAAAAGAATACTGTCGGCTTTCTTAACCGATTTTTCTGACAAACAGCTTGATTATTGCGTTTCAAATGCATACAATACGTCAAATTTTGCAACAGAGGATATCTTCAATCTCAACACGTTTGATGAATTCAGTGTTTTGGAACTTACCACCGGCAGAACCTGCGCCTTTAAAGATGCGGCGCTTTCCATACTGCCCTTTCTTATAAACTGTGCAAAAAAGAATATGAAAGACGAAAATAAAACAGTAATACTTACGGCAACCTCGGGAGATACGGGCAAAGCTGCTATGGAAGGCTTTGCCGATGTTGCCAATACAGAAGTATTCGTTTTTTATCCCCATAACGGAGTCTCACCGCTTCAGCTTAAACAAATGCTTACGCAAAAGGGCGCTAATGTACATGCCTATGCCATAAGAGGAAACTTCGACGACGCTCAAACCGCCGTAAAAAATGTATTTAACGACCGCATTTTCAAAGAAAAGATATCCGATAAAAAAGCAGAACTGTCTTCGGCTAACTCTATCAACATT
>CAYTMY010000023.1:8404-11648 GCA_964439075.1 uncultured Lachnospiraceae bacterium
CTTGCAGATGCGGGTGTTATAAAAATGGGTGCTCCCGTAAACTTTTGCGTTCCCACCGGTAATTTCGGCAATATATTAGCCGGGTACTACGCATACAAAACGGGTCTGCCCGTAAACAAGCTTATATGCGCCTCAAATTCAAACAATGTGCTTACTGATTTCTTTAACACAAAGAAATACGACAAAAACAGGGAATTCAAAAGAACTATATCGCCTTCAATGGATATTTTAATATCAAGCAATCTCGAACGGCTCGTATATGAAATAAGCGACAGGAATGATATAAAAACAAAACGCTGTATGAATGAGCTTAAGAGTTCGGGTGTTTACGAAATAAACGACAGTCACATATTTGATATGTTTTACGCAGATTATGCAACTGAAGAAGAGATATGCAGTGCAATAAAATCGGTATATGAGAAGTATGCGTATCTTCTTGATACTCATACGGCAGCCGGGTACAAGGCATTGGAATCTTACAAAAACACTATCTCGGATGCCTGCCATACGGTACTGTTGTCTACGGCAAGTCCATACAAATTTGCATCCGACGTACTATATGCGCTCTCCGAAGAATCGCAGCAAGATCCGATGAGGGCCGTTGAACTTCTCAATACGCGTACAAATGCTGCCGTTCCCAAGCCTTTGGCTCGGCTGTCAGAGCTTTCGGCAAAACAAGAAACAGTTATAAATACAGATGAAATAACAGAAATAATATTGCAAAACTTATAAAATACGAGGTCTATACCATGATAGAAATAATATCAAACGCCACTTCCGCAAATATTGCCTGCGGTTTTGACTGCTTCGGAATAAGTTTGAATATAGCTAACAGCTTTAAATTCGAAGAATATGACGACGCGGTTATAGTCAATAATTATGCAGACACCGTTCGCAACAGGGAAAACCTCATCATACAAAGCCTTTACCGTACTTTGGACGTTTTGGGGAAAAAAATAAAGGGAGTAAAGCTCGACGTTAAAACAGGAATACCGCTATCCCGAGGACTCGGCAGCAGCGCCTCCTGCATTTCCGCCGGCGTCCTTGCAGGTTATCTGCTGACGGGATGCAAACCGGATTTTGATGAAATATTCGACATTTCCTGCATTATTGAAGGTCATCCCGACAATTTAGCTCCGAATATTTTTGGCGGAGCACGCATGTCCTTTTGTTCGGATGGTAATTATTATCAAACGGATTTTGATATACCCGACAGATATACTTTTTTAGCTGTAATTCCCGACTATACCTTATCGACACAGAAATCAAGAAACGTCCTCCCCTCATCATATTCACGCGAGGATGCGGTTTTCAACATAAGCAGAGCTGCAATGCTTATAAAAGCGTTTTACGCCGCAGACGATGAACTTCTTGCAGTGGCGCTCGACGACAAAATACATCAGCCGTACAGATTTCCTTTGATAAAAGATTATGAGAATATACGCAAAACATGCTTGAAAAACGGAGCGTTGGGAACATATCTGAGCGGCGCCGGTCCTACAGTAATGGCAATATGCTCAGATAAAAGCAAAGCGGCAAAAATATCCGAAGAATTATCATCTCATGCACTCAATTGTATAATAACCGCCGTTAACAAAGAGCCTATCAAGTATACATTTTCGTAGGTTCATGGTATAAAGAGTATAATTTACTTTATCAAACTAAAAGCAGACACTTAGTGTCTGCTTTTAAAAGTTCATTGATGCTTTTACATTTTCGCTTGTATTTTCACATCATTTCAGGCGCTTCTACGCCGAGAATAGATAAAGCGTGCTTAATAACATATCCGCATGCCTCTGCCAAAGCAAGTCTTGCATTCTGAAGTACGGGATTTTCGTTATTGACCCTGCATGCATTGTAAAAGCTGTGAAAATCAGAAGACAGTTCATTCGCATAGCGCGTTATCTTCGAAGGGTCGAATTCACTTGCCGCAAGACTGAGTTCCTTGGAAAAAGCCGTCATTTTTTTCATTAATGCTATTTCGGTTTTATCGGTTAATAATGTATAATCGGCTTTTGCTTCAGCGCGGGCTACATTGCGCAAAATAGAGCATATTCTCGCATGCGCATATTGCACATAAAATACGGGGTTATCATTCGTCTGTTTCACTGCAAGATCGAGGTCGAAATCTATATGCGCGTTTGGATTGGAGCAGTTGAAAATAAATCTCACAGCATCCTTCGGAACTTCATCAAGCAACTCGCCGAGAGTAACCGCATCTCCTCTTCTTTTCGACATCCTTACGGTCTCGTCGTTTCTTATCAAATGTACCAATTGCATAAGTATTATCTGCAACCGTTCGGGGGCGACGCCCGCTGCCTTCATGGCCATTTTCAACCTATGGACATGACCGTGATGATCGGCGCCCCAAACATTGACGGCAAGGTCATATTTTCTCGCAATGAATTTATTCAAATGATAAGCAATATCGGCGGCATAATACGTGGCAATACCGTTTGAACGAATTAGCACCTCGTCCTTTTCACAATCATAATCGGTAGCCTTGAACCATACGGCGCCTTCTTTTTCGTACGTCGCACCCATCTGTGTAAGATATTTAATGGCGTCATTTACCGCACCCGATTTATGCAGCTCGCTTTCCTTGAACCATACGTCATATACAATGCCGTATTTTTCAAGTACGCTTCTCATATTTTCTATATTTTCTTTTAAGGCGAAGTCTACAAGCGCTTCGGCTCGTTCATCTTCGCTCTTGTCTCTTAAAATATCCTTGTGTTTGTCGTAATAATCATGAGCAGCCTGCGTTATATCGGCTCCCATATAACCGTTTTCGTCAAACGGATAATCGGGGTCGAATATTTGCATATAGCGTGAAGAAAGTGATTGCCCGAATTTGACTATTTGATTGCCTGCGTCATTCAAGTAAAATTCTTTGGTGACATTCCAACCGCATTCCTTATATATGTTCGCTATTACATCGCCGATAGCGCCGCCTCTGGCATTTCCTATATGCAACGGTCCCGTAGGATTCGCACTCACGTATTCAACATTGATCGATTTGGGTTCGTCGAGTTTTAATGCGCCATAACTTTCTTTTGCATCAATTATCTTTGCGAGTTCTTCATGAAGCCATGCGTCGCTGATATAAAAATTTATAAATCCGGCGCCTGCAATACTTGTTTTTTCAATAAAAGTTCCGTCAAGGCACAAATTATCCGTTATGATTTGAGCAATTTCACGAGGATTTTTTCCGAACACATTTGCAAGCTGCATAGCCGAATTT
>CAYTMY010000024.1:0-5212 GCA_964439075.1 uncultured Lachnospiraceae bacterium
TTTGAGTTTTATGGAACCGAGATTGGACAAGACCACCGAAGAGTAATAAGGGTCCGTCGCAATAAGAAAGTTCGGACACAAGCCGTGTTTGTCAAGCTTTGTGATTATCCAAACGAGAAATTTAGACAAAAAACGCGGCATTTTATTGAGTATATCCATACTGTCCGTGGAACGGTCTACTTCGTCGCCGCGGCAGCTCGATATTTGCTTGAAAATACTTTGATGTATAGTGTCGATAGTGTCCTCATCCTTGGCATGTATGAAGGCAAGCGCCTCCCCGCCTTCGTCGCTGAACTGCTTTTTCACAACGAAGGATGCACTGACCTCGTTGCGCTGATAAATATTTTTATTTGCTATGAATCTGTTCATCTTCGGACGCAGCGTCACTGTCTTTATGAGCGCCGCCACGATAACATGAAACAGAGTGTACGGGAAAACGTCTTCTTCCTTATTTTTCTTTGCAAGATACGCATTAATATTTGTGAGGTCTATACGCTCGGATATATACGCTTCGTTGTCACAGCGGTTCGGATATATGAGAGGCACGATAAAATGCATAGAGTCGAGATCGCGCAACAGCACTCCGTCTTTTCTGTCGCCTAAGCGCTTCTTTGTTTTAGCCAATGTTATGATTCCTCCGAATGATGTTTGGGGTAAATTCCCTTTTGAATAAGAATGGTTTATTATAGCACACACTTTGCCGCAATTCTACAAAATCCGACTTTCCGCGCTATCATTAATGGTCTTTTAATGCAGCTTTGCACATGTCCGCAAGCGGCTGCGAGTCGTTAAATAAACACACGGAAGTAATATGCTCCGTTAAATACGGCAAATTTCAGACCACGCACTAAATATTATATTGACTGAACTTATATGAAATGATACAATATTCAATGAGTATGAATCGATAAAAAGCAAAGGAGTGTATTTATGTTTTACGAACCCGAAAAAGACAACCACGGTTTGGCAAGACCTCCCTTCAAATCCTGCGTGGTACCCAGAGCCATAGGCTGGCTCTCCACAATAAGCGAGGACGGCGTACCGAATTTGGCGCCGTACAGCCAATTTACCAACCTCACCTTCGACCCTCCGTACGTTCTTGTTTCCGTAAACCAAACCCTCGACGGAAAAAGAAAGCACACCTGCACCAATATAGAACAGCAGGGACAATTCGTCTACAATATGTGCACCTACGACCTTCGCGAAGCCATGAATATAAGCGCGGCTCCGTTTGAGGCGGATGTAGATGAGTTTGAGCGGGCAGGACTGACAAAAGCCCCGTCCGTAAAAGTAAAGCCCTTTCGCATAGAGCAGTCTCCCATACAAATGGAATGCGAATACGTACAAACCATAAGGCTTCCCGGCAAAGGCAATATGGGCTCGGCAGACGTAATAATCGGTAAGGTCGTGTGCGTACATATAAAGGATGAATGCATCATGCCCGACGGCAAGATAGATATAGAAAAAATCAAGCCTCTCGCAAGGCTCGGATATTCGGACTACACTTATGTGGATAAAGTCTTTGAAATGGCACCCTCAAACGCCGCAGGCGGCACCACGGAAGTAAACGGTCTTGAGGGCAAGGCGGGCAGCCACCCAAAGGAAAGCAAATAACTCTCCTATATGAGGTTCCGATAAAAAGAACGGAGTATCAATATAAACTTGATACTCCGTTCTTTTACTTACTCGCAAAAAGTCCGTGACGACTGCAATACCAATACAGCTTGCCGCCCCGCATTATCGGAAAACGCACCTCAGGGCTCTGCTCCGGATAAAGCTTTACCAGCATAAGCTTGTTCATATCGGAATAAGCTATAAAACTTATATAATGTTTTTTTGTCATCTCATGCTCAAATGTTATATACCATTCACCGTCAATATTGTCGATATGCAGCTCATGTGCGTTATCGTGCTCTTGTACGCAGAGCGCATTCAGCTTTGCCGAACAACAGGAAAGCGCCGCATCTCCCGTTGACGTCAATATATTGCCGCACTTGGGACAAACATAAAATTTCAGCCTCTTCATGTTTCCTCCTTCATCCTCATTTACGGAGAAATCACCGGAAAGAAGCTTTTGTACGTCAACTCCGAGAAACTCCGAAAGCTCGTTGAGAAGTGAAACATCGGGGCAGCCGCAGCCGCGCTCCCATTTGCTGACCGCCTTATCGCTTATACCAAGCCTCTGTGCAAGTTCGAGCTGAGTCATATTTTTCTCTTTACGCAGCTCGTAAATGAGCCTGCCTACTTTTGAACAATCCATCCTTCCGACCTCCGAAGAGAAGAATACTTCATTTTGCCGATTGCGTCAATAAACGCTCCGTTTAGTTTATGCGTTGACTCCGTTTAATTTATTCGGGCATAACCGTATTACCCCGATGATATGCTCTTGTTTTCCGTTCTTGCCTATTTTCTGTTTTCTTTGCCGCGGCTCATGGGGCATACCGAGCGGCATATATTACAATCGACAGTATCAAACCCCCGGGCATTGCGTCCGTAGGTGTTTTCACGGCATTTTTTCTGATCGACATGACCGCTATCCGATATTGCGCAGACAGGACAGTTCTCAATACATTTTCTGCAACCGTTTATGCATATACCTTCGCAAAGTTCGTCGCCTTCAAGCTTACATTCGAGAAGCATTGCTCCCAAAGTTAGCATATTGCCGTATTTTTCATTCAACAGAAGCGTGCTTTTTCCCTTCTGCCCCAACCCTGCAAGCACAGCCGCGCTCTTAATGTCGAGCAGTCCTCTGCCCTCTTTTTTTTCGGGCAGCCAATACTCGTACGGTCCGTCTCCCGGAATGGGGAGCGAATCTATGCCGAGCTCATCGTACAAACGTCGCGATGCGCTAAAAGCGGCATTATCGGCAATATTCTTGCCGATAGTGTTAAAGTATCCGTAAATAAGATGAGGTTTTATATGCAAAACAGACGGAGGAGCTGCCACACCGAATACCGCAACGCTATTGCATTTAGGGTAAATATCGCGCGGCGAAAAACCTTCTGCTGTGCCTTCAAAGCGTTCGATATCTGCAAATCCGCATATATCGGCGCCGCTTTCCAATATTATTTTACGTATTTTTTCTTTCAAGACCGCTGCCCTCCCATTAGGTTAAAAAGACGATTCGGAACGCATTTTCATACGTTCCGAAATTCGGTATTATTTATTCTCTGAAGTTTCACAGATATTTTTCAGTGCATCTTTTATGCTCAAAAAAGCGCATACTACTACTGGGTCAAAATGTTTGCCCGCTTCGTCACTTATAATGCATACCGACTCCGCAAACGGAAACGGCTCCTTATAGCTTCGTTTCGAGGTCAAAGCGTCGAATACATCCGCCACAGCCATTATAATTCACGATAATGTCAGATTTGCAATATGTTTTTTCAACAAAAATCTCCCAATCATATACAATTATTACAGAAAAAATCAAAATGTCAACAAAAAGAGCTCTCGTCTTAAAAAAACGGACATAAAGCACAAAAATTTTTCGGTTGTAATAACCGCCTGCAAATGGTATGATAAACATATAAATCAATAATAAGAAAAAGGAAGGTAAATTTATTAAGACAGATAAATATGTAATCCAAAATCTCCAAGAGCCCGCAAATATGAGTTCTCCCGAATTCAAAAAGATGTATGAAAAATTCGCAAAGAGAATACTTTGGATGGATTCCAATGTAGTGGAGGGCGCGTTTCAAATGAACACGGCGTGGTATTTTGACGTACCCGAGATAGATCCCGTATTCGAAGAGCATGTACATGACTACGATGAAATAATCGGCTTTTACGGCAGCAACCCCGACGACCCTTACGATCTCGGAGCCGAAATGGAAGTGACTATCGACGGCGAAGTACATAAACTCACCAAAACAACGATGATCTTCTGCCCCGCGGGAGTAAAACACATGCCTCTCAGCATTAAAAAAATAGACAGACCCGTATTCCATTTCTCGGTGGTCATCAACCCCGAATATTCGGGCAAGGGCGCGTATAAATAGGTTTCGGCGCAAGCTTAACCCATTTTTCGAAAAATACCGCATCGAACAGAAACAAAGGGCGTTTTTATCGTATAAAACGCCCTTTTTATTTTGCTTCCTTGCGTGGGAATAAGTGTTTTTTTGTCATGATTTGTGATAAAATGGCAATATTAATATAAATCAAATAATATAAGCGGAGTTTTGGGCATGAAAAGCATAATCAAATCATACATGAAGCAAAAAGAGATAAACAAATACGTATTTTTGATTACCGCCGTTATATATTTTGCAACGGGTCTGCTTCTCGCCTTTAACGACAGGCAGCTTTTGCTTTTTATTCCTTATATACTTCTCGCCACAGCGGCTTATACCGTGATGACGGCTATATTCAGACTTATACAAAACAAAAAAAGCGCGCTCGGCAAAGTCGAATTGTTTGCGGGAGCGGCATCCCTCATACTCATAATTTTCTCTCCCGAGATCGCGGGGATATTATTAAGCATTCTTATTACAGTATGGTGTTTTCTTATTGGTTTTGTACGTCTTGTTACAGCTTTCCTATGCAAAAAAGACAGAACGAAGGGAGTTATTTCAAATGTTTTGATGGGTGTGTTTATGGTGGCTGTCGGAATAGTGAAGATAACCGTTCCCAAAATGGATTTCCCTTTGCTTGCACGCTTTGTGGGAATTTATCTTTGCATTTACGCCGTAACTCAATTCGACGAATTTATTACCCAATGCGTTCACACCAAACGTACGCGCTTGCCCAAAAGACGCATAAGATTCTCTCTTCCGAGCTTTATAACAGCATTTTTACCGCTGAATTTTGTAAAGGAAATGAGAAGCGCTCTGTACGACGGCAGTGTGGAACCCGAAGATTTGACTTTGTCGAAAGAAAGAGGTCTGCCCGATATGGAGGTGCTGATACACACCACCGATATATGGCCGAGCATGGGAGGACACGTGGATATTTCCTTCGGGGACCGCGTTATTTCCTACGGCAATTATGACGACGCCTCCATGTACCTCATAGGAACAGCGGGCGAAGGTGTTCTCGAAAGTATAAAACGAGAGCCCTATATTAATTTTTGCGTTACGTATTCCAAAAAAATAATCATCGGTTATGGGCTCAAGCTAAGTGAAGACGAGAAAAATTTGATAAAAAAAGCTATAGATGAGCTCTTCGAACAAACTATACCATGGGAGCCGCCCGCCAAAGCGTTTGAAAACAA
>CAYTMY010000024.1:5222-11220 GCA_964439075.1 uncultured Lachnospiraceae bacterium
GAAGCCACCGACTATGCCAGCGAGCTGTATAAAGCTACCGACGCCGAATTCTTTAAATTCAAAACCGGCAGCAGATATAAATCATACTTCGGGCTTTATATGAACTGCGCCAGAGTTGCCGACGAGATATTGGGGCATTTGGGACTAGATAAAATATCCTTTAACGGTATTTTTTCACCCGGAAGCTATCTGAATTTTTTAAATAATGAATTCCTCCGAAAGGACTCCATAATCATATCGAAAACCATATATTCCACGCAAACGATACTGAAGTTGACATAACATATCAAGATATTCTATAATTAGCTGATAAAACCGAAAAGGAGCCCAAAATGGCCAAGAAAAATAAATCGGAAGAAGCAATCGTTTCCGACGCCGATAAGATAATCGAGGTGAAACCCGAAGACGTTTACACGGAGCAACCCAAAGGCAAAAAAGGCAGAAAACATAAGGGCGAGCAGGCAGAAATCGAAAAGCCTAAGGGTGAAGTCATAGAAGTGGAAGTAAAGGAAAAATCCGAAAAGAACAGCGGGGAACCCAAAGCGGAACCTACTGCAAAAGCTATCGACCCATACGGGGATAAAAACGACAAAAAGAACACCAAGGCTGAAAAAGCAAAGACTGACAAGAAACCGAAAAGCGGGCTTGCGCTTTGCATCGTATTTATACTGCTGACCAACCTCGCATGGTTTCTTGTGGGAAAATATATCATACTCAACAAATACGAAAGCACTATAAGCGAATATTCAACGACGGTAACCGAACTTCAGAACACTTTGAAAACCTTGCAGAGCAATTATGACGCGCTTGACAAAAAAGCCGGTGAACTCGAAGAAACAGTAAAAACCCTCAATAAAACCACAGAAGACCTAAACAAGCAGCTTATTCAGTTAAATAAAGCTGCCGCTCAATAGGGATGAGCCGATGAAAACAAAAAAACTTATCATGTCGCTGATAGCGTTGTTCAATATAGCTTTGATATTCGTGTTTTCCTTGTCTCTCTCAACGGACAGAAGCGCGCTTATTACGTTCGACAGGAACTTACTGACTAAAATACAAAAGAAGCACGACGAATCTGCGGAAACGATAAACGACCTTGCGGAGCAAGTATCTACGGCACAAGAAGAAGTTACCATATTGAGTGAACAGCTCGCACAGCTTGTTACCGATACAACAGGGGGATATACCGCGGCACAATCGGGCGCGGGAAGTATGCTGGATATAGTACCGAGCGATGAAGTGCCGGAAATAAGAGCAACCTACATTATACAGCAGGTCAATCTGAAGGTGGGTCAATATATGTCTTATTCGGAGGAAAGTATGCCCTCCGCCAACAGAAGCTTTCCGATAGACACCTCGGAAGACTATATGATAGATTCTCTCGTTTCACGCTTTAAGGCGGAACATAATTTATACGGCTGCAATTACTTCAGACTCGAATACGTGGGAGTTCAATATTCCGCGTCGGGAAACGCCGTGTACGTATTTAAATGCTATTACAGTTAGAATTGCCGTAATAAATATGGTATATTTCGTCGGTGTATTTGCCGACGTCGTTGTACGCAACAAGCGGGGGAAGCACTTCGGTAAAGGTTCCTCCGTTTTTTGTTGCGCACAAGAGCATTACGTTTGATTTTTCTGTTTTTTTCGGATAAACAAAACGTATCGTTTTGAGTGCAAAAGAATAATCTGAAAGCTCGCACACTATTTCATCCAAACGGGTGGGGCGGTGCACCATGTAAAGTTTCCCTTTGTCTTTGAGTATTCTTTTAGAACATATAAGCACGTCTGCAAGAGATGCCTCTTCCTCGCTGCGCGAAATGCGCTTCGCCTTCGCAGAACTCTTCACTCCGCGCATGGGTACGTTATACGGAGGATTGACCACAACCGCATCGAAGGAGTTGCCGTATTGGGCGGGCATTTTTTTTAAGTCGCAATGCAATACCTTAAAGGTCTTCTCAATACCGTTAAGCCCGGCATTGTACTCGGCAAGAAGAGCTGAATTTTCGGAAAGCTCTACCCCCGTTATATTTAATGAATCGTTACGCGCCAGCATAAGAACGCTCACCGCACCGTTGCCGCAGCAAAGCTCTGCCGCGCGTGCATTTTTCTTCATATCTCTTGCCGCAAAATCCGCCAAAAGGACGCTGTCCATTCCAAAGCAAAACTCACGTGTGTCCTGCAAAAGCTTAAAGCCGCCACGCTGAAGGTCGTCAAGGCGGTAAAACTCCGACGTATAGTCCATAATGTTCTCCTACGCTTCGATTATACACAATATATAAAAAAATGCTTCCTAAAAGGAAGCAAATTTTTACTAATTGTCTGATTCTTGAGGGGCTTCTACGGGACAAACATCGACACAAGATCCGCAGTCAACACACTTTTCGGGATCGATAACGTATCTTTCTTCGCCTTCCGATATTGCTTCAGAAGGGCACTCATCCGCGCATGCTCCGCAAGCGACGCAGGCGTCTGAAATTACATAAGCCATTAACGTACACCTCCGCAGTGATATTTTTCAGCACTCACTATAGCATAGTTACATTACCGAATGCAACAATTATCGGAAATTTAATTTCAACTTCTTGAATGCCTCAAATCAAGAGCCGCAAGAGCCGCCAAGACAAACATTTCTATTTCAATGAGTTCTGTTTTATGTTAGAATAAAGCAATAAAATCAGATAAATGAAAAGGAAAATATCATGGGTCTTACACTCACAGAAAAAATCATCAAAGAACATCTCGTCAGCGGCGAAATGAAGGCGGGAAGTTCTATAGCTATCAGAATCGACAATACTCTCACACAGGACTCTACGGGAACAATGGCTTACCTTCAATACGAAGCCATAACAAGCGACGTTAAAAAGACAAAGTGCTCGGTGGCATACATCGACCATAACATGCTCCAGACAGGTCCCGAAAATATGGACGACCATATATACATTCAAAGCGTCGCTGATAAAATAGGCGTAATATTCTCAAAAGCAGGCAACGGTATATGCCACAGGCTAAACCTCGACCGTTTCTCCGTACCGGGAGAGACTCTGCTGGGTTCCGACAGCCATACGCCTACCTGCGGCGCAGTGGGAATGCTTGCTATAGGCGCGGGCGGTCTCGACGTGGCTGCTGCTATGGCGGGCAAGGAATATTATTTGAATATGCCCTCCGTTATAGGCGTTGAGCTTACGGGAGAACTTAAAGCCTAAACGGGCGCAAAAGACGTAATTCTGGAAGTGCTCAGACAACTTAGCGTAAAGGGCGGAGTCGGAAGCGTAGTGGAATATTTCGGAGAAGGCGTAAAAACCTTAGGAGTGTCGGAACGCGCGACAATAACAAACATGGGGGCAGAGCTCGGCGCAACTACCTCTGTATTCCCTTCTGACGAACGCACACGAATGTTCTTTGAAGCGCAAAAAAGACCCGACGTATATAAAGAACTTCGTGCCGATGACAACTGCGAATACGCAAAATCAATCAAAATAGATATGTCTTCGCTTGTCCCTCTTGCGGCGGCGCCCCACATGCCCGATATAGTAAAGCCCGTAAGCGAAATAGCGGGAACAAAGGTAGACCAAATTTGCGTCGGCAGTTGCACAAACTCCTCGCTTGAAGATATGATGACGGTAGCGGCTATTCTGAAAGGCAAGCAGATTGACCAAAACGTATCCTTCACGGTGTCGTGCGGTTCAAGGCAGGTTCTCGCCATGCTTTCCGAAAACGGCGCATTGAACGACCTTTTGGACGCAGGCGCCCGAATACTCGAATGCGGCTGCGGTCCTTGTATAGGTATGGGACAAAGCCCGAATTCGAAAGGAGTATCCTTGCGAACATTCAACCGCAACTTTAAAGGCAGAAGCGGAACGGGAGACGCCTTGGTTTATCTTGTGAGCCCGCAAACAGCTGCGGCAAGCGCTCTTTGCGGTTGCATTGCGGATCCGACAGGGCTTATCGACGAAAAACCCGCCGAACCCCAAAGCTACTTCATTAACGACAATATGTTCGTAATGCCCTCCTGCGACACCTCAAAGGAAAGCATAAAAGGACCGAACATAAAGCCCTTCCCCAAGGCGGAGGCGTTAAGAGAGCGATACGAGCTCCCCGTTGCGACAAAACTGGGCGACAACATCACCACTGACGATATCATGCCCTCAAATGCAAAGCTGCTTCCCTACCGTTCGAATATAGAGTATCTTTCGGATTATTGCCTCACGCCCGTAGACGCGGCGTTTCCGAAAAAAGCAAAGGCTCAAGCAGACGGATGTATTATAGTGGGCGGTTCCAATTACGGACAGGGCTCCAGCAGGGAACATGCGGCGCTTGCACCCTTATACCTCGGAGTAAAGGCGGTACTCGCCAAATCGTTTGCAAGAATACATAAAAACAACCTCATAAACAACGGCATACTGCCCCTTGTATTTACCTCGGATGAAGATTATGACAGCATTTCGGAGGGCGACGTAATTTCCATTGAAAATCCCGCGCAGCAAATGAACGACGGCGTCTTTGTGCTGATAAACAAAACCAAGAACAGATCCATGACCGTAAAGATAGAAGTATCGCAACGAGAACGCGAATTGCTCGTATACGGCGGACTTATCAATATGATAAAGGCAGGCAAATAAAACTCAAAAAACTATGTAAATACAATTTTTAAAGATGTTTTTCATGTTTTTAATATGAAAAAAAAGAAAAAATATAACTTTTTTCGACTAATTTTGACAATATTCAATTGACATATATCCCTTCGTAGTTTATTATATTCTCGTAATGAATGAACAGTCTACGGAGGGATTCTGTTATGAGCAGCGAACTTTTTTTGTTGAGCGATGAAGAACTTGTTGAATCGGTACAAGCCAAAAACGAAGGTGCTTTCGATGAATTGGCTTATCGGTATGACAAGTTTATTAATTTTGTGGCAAGAAAATATTTTATCAAAGGCGCTACACCCGAAGACGTGCTGCAAGAGGCGTCGATAGGATTATATAAAGCGGCGCTCAGTTATTGTCCGAATACGAATAAAAGTTTTCGTTCCTTTGCTTTTATGTGCATCCAACATAATGTTCAAAGAGCCGTCAGCGCGGGAAACCGTATGAAAAACGAAGCGTTGAAAAGCTATATTTCCGTTTATTCCGACGACTTCAAGCAAGAGCCCGAGATGCTCGTATTCCAAAAAGTAGCCGAGGCGCCCGAAGCTTATGTGATAAAAAACGATCTGTACAGCGAGCTTAATTTGCTTATGGAAAATGTCCTCAGTGAGATGGAACGCAACATTCTTTTGGCTTATATAGACGGAAACAGCTATAAAGAGATATCGAAGCTGAATAATCTTGATGTAAAAAGTATAGACAACGCATTGCAGCGAGCCAGAAAAAAACTTTCCGCTCATATCGACATAGACGGCTATTTTCATGATATTGCAATGACTTAATAATGAAAGCCGCCCCATAAGGACGGCTTTTTGAAAGAAACTGCACTCAGTTTTTAAACGAATGTACGGGAGCCGGTATTCTGCCTCCGCGGTCTATAAACACAGCAGAGGAATATTTATTTACGGGCATTATCGGCGCAAAACCGAGCAAACCGCCGAAATTGGCTTCCTCGCCTACTTTTTTACCGTATACCGGTATTATTCTTACGGCTGTGGTTTTGTTATTTATCACGCCTATGGAAGCTTCATCGGCAATCATAGCGCTTATAGTAGTATCGGGAGTATCGCCGGGTATGGCTATCATATCGAGCCCCACCGAGCATACGCTCGTCATAGCTTCTAGTTTATCAAAGGTGAGTGCGCCGCACCTTGCGGCGTCTATCATGGCGGCATCCTCGCTTACCGGAATGAACGCGCCGCTCAAACCGCCGACATGTGAGGAGGCCATAATGCCTCCTTTTTTCACGGCGTCGGTAAGCAGCGCAAGCGCCGCCGTACTGCCGTGCGCTCCGCATTTTTCCACGCCTATCTCTTCAAGGATAAGCGCAACGGAATCTCCTATCTCGGGAG
>CAYTMY010000025.1:0-10918 GCA_964439075.1 uncultured Lachnospiraceae bacterium
TAAGCAAGGGCATACACATGCTGCTCGCATTGGAGGGTGATTGGTCGCAGCATATCGAAAAGCTCAAAGAATTCCCCAAAAATAACATTATCGGTGCCATTGAAGATACTGATATCTTTTGGGCAAAAAAAGCTGTAGGCGAGCATATCGCGATTATCGGCGGTATGTCCAGCAGTATGTTGAGAAACAGTACTAAACAACTATGTATTGATAAGACAAAGCGGCTGATCGACGAGTGCGGCCCCGGCGGCGGGTATATATTCAGCACAGACAAATTGCTGATGTCACCCGGAGATATCAATGTGGATAACTACAAAGCCTGTGTGCAAACCATATTAACTTATAAATAAGGAGAGCGATTATGAAAAAATACGATCATGAACCGACCATATCCGAGCTGTTAGACCAGTTTCTGCAGGAAGACATGTTGATACCTGCTATAATGCCGCAGGTTAAAATCCCCGTTGTGGGCAATATAATCAATAAGAAGATCAAAGCAGTATTACGGGATACCTTTGTTAATCTGATTATTACTTAGTTTGAGTAGTTATATCATGAAACGAGTGAAATTGATTACGACGATGGTACGCCCGAAGGGATTTGAACCCCCGACACTGCGGTTCGAAGCCGCATGCTCTATCCACTGAGCTACGGGCGCACATTAAATAGTATATTAGCATATAGTAATTGTAAAATCAATAAAGCAGACGGAGTTTCCGTCTGCTTTAAAGCATATAACTATATCATTTATACCAAGCCCTGTGAATACATTGAATCGGCTACTTTGAGGAAACCTGCAATATTCGCTCCGAAAACGAGGTCGCCTTCTTTGCCGAATTCCTTTGCTGCGTTAGCGGCGTTATGATAGATATTTTTCATAATTTGCTGTAGTTTTGAGTCTACTTCATCAAATGTCCATGAATATCTCATGCTGTTTTGTGACATTTCAAGCGCACTAGTTGCAACTCCGCCCGCATTTGAAGCTTTGCCCGGAGCATAGAGAAGCTTGGCATCTTGATAAACTTTTATAGCCTCCGGTGTGCTGGGCATATTTGCGCCCTCTGCGACGAGTTTGCAGCCGTTGGCAACAAGAGCTTTTGCTCCGTTCTCATCAATTTCGTTCTGTGTTGCGCAGGGGAGAGCTATGTCGCACTTAACCGTCCATATTTCCTTGCATCCTTCGGTATATACGGCGTTCTTATGAGTATCGCAATAAGTAACGATTCTTTTTCTTTCGACTTCTTTTATTTGCTTTACGCACGCAAGGTCTATTCCGTCTGCATCATATATATATCCGTTGGAGTCGCTCATTGCAACTACCTTTGCTCCCAGAGAAATGGCTTTTTGTGCCGCGTATATAGCGACGTTTCCGCTTCCCGATATTACTACGGTTTTTCCGTTGAGCGAATCGTTTTTGTCGGCAAGCATTTCGCTTACGAAATATACCAACCCGTAGCCCGTAGCTTCTGTTCTTGCAAGGCTGCCGCCCCAATTCAAACCTTTGCCCGTGAGTACGCCCGAATATTCCTTCGTTATTCTTTTATACTGCCCGAACATATACCCTATTTCACGACCACCTACGCCGATATCTCCTGCAGGTACGTCTTCATCAGGACCTATATGCCTGTAAAGCTCCGTCATAAAGCTTTGACAAAATCTCATTATTTCTGCGTCGCTTTTGCCTTTGGAGTCAAAATCACTGCCGCCTTTTCCTCCGCCTATGGGTAAGCCCGTAAGTGCATTTTTAAAAATCTGCTCGAATCCCAGGAATTTAATGATGCTCAGATTTACCGAGGGATGAAAACGAAGACCGCCTTTGTATGGTCCTATGGCGCTGTTGAACTGTACTCTAAAACCTCTGTTGACTTGTACATTACCTTTATCGTCAGTCCACGGTATTCTGAATATTATCTGTCTTTCGGGTTCCACTATTCTGTCAAAAATACCGGTTTCGAGGTATTTGGGGTACTTTTCGGCAACTATCTCAAGTGACTCAAGTACTTCTTCAACAGCCTGCAGGAATTCCGGTTCATTGGGATTCCTTTTTTGAACTGTTTCGTAAACATTGCTTAACTTATTCATGTTATATGCTCCTATCGGCTAATAAAAATAATATGTTATTATACAACACAGGATGTTAAATGTCATTACAAAAAATGATTTTTTTATAATTATGCATGAATTATATGTTATAATCACTTATTATGAATCAAGAGAATAAACAGAATAATATTGCGCTGTTGGGCTTTGGTACCGTAGGTATGGGAGT
Source organism: uncultured Lachnospiraceae bacterium (assembly GCA_964439075.1). Lineage (GTDB taxonomy): Bacteria > Bacillota > Clostridia > Eubacteriales > Anaerofustaceae > CAYTMY01. Next base: position 2,270 of record CAYTMY010000025.1, read on the forward strand.
TTACGAGATACTTACTGCTTTCAGAGCGACAGATGAAGACACCGAACCGATATCGGTAAAAAAAATTCTTGTCAGAGATGTGTCGAAGAAAAGAAAGATCAAAATCGACAAAACTCTGTTGACAGATGATTTTACTGATGTATTGAATGACGATACAATAAATGCTGTTGTATGCGTTATGGGTGGGCTTGAACCCGAATATACGTATATCAAGCAACTATTGAAGGTGGGAAAGCATGTTATAACGGCGAACAAAGAAGTGATAGCACCCCATATAGACGAGCTTTTGTCGCTTGCTCGAAACAACGGTGTGAATTTGTTGTTCGAAGCTTCTGTAGGCGGAGGCATTCCGATAATATCATCTATGTCCGATATATTGAGAATAAACAAAATAAATAAGATACAAGGTATCTTGAATGGTACGACAAACTTCATATTGACGAAGATAACAAAAGAAAAAAGAAATTTCGACGATATTCTTCGTGAAGCACAAGAACTGGGTTTTGCAGAAGCCGATCCGTCGGCTGATGTGGACGGTTATGACATGTCGCGAAAGATATGTATACTTTCCTCTATTGCCTTCAGAACCGTTGTAATGCAAGAGGACGTCCATTTGAGGGGGATAGGGAATATAACACTTACCGACATACAAATGGCTTCAGAATTCGGTTACAATATAAAATACATAGCGCAAGGCATTCTGACAGACAATGGCTACAGCGTGTCAGTAACGCCCGTGCTGTTAAAAAACGATCAAGTATTGAGTCATGTGAATGAAGAATACAATATCATACTTGTTGAAGGCGATATTATCGGAAAACTTTGTTTTATGGGGAAGGGAGCCGGTAAAAATGCGACTGCCGACGCCGTTGTATCGGATTTAATGAAAGCTTTGAAAAACGAAAAGACATACGATAATCTTTACTTTAATGCTTCGCTTTATTCGGCGGGTCTTGACGGAATATTCAATGAATATTTTATACGTGTTAATATAAACGACCATTTTGAAATGACAAAGACGCTGAATGCAATAAATAAAGTTATAAACAAAAATAAAATGTTCTATATTGACGGAAAGCTGTTTTTGCTGACCGAGAGTATTAAGTCATACGAGATGAAACAACTGTTTGAAAAGCTCAAAACGATTTCCACAGACGTGTTTTACGCACGAATCGAAAATAATTTATTATAAAAGGGAGCAGGATATGTTAAACAAAGAAAATGTCATACAGGCAATAACCATAGATGACGACATCGCAAAAATATCGATACTTGAGGTGCCCGATAAGCCGGGCATAGCATTCAGACTTTTCAGTGCAATAGCGAGCGAAAATATCAAGATAGAAAGTATAGTTCAAAACGTCAACAGAAACAACGTAAACGATATTACCTTTACCGTGCCGATAGACGAAGCAGAGCGTGCGCAACAGATAACGAGTGATTTTGCCCGTGAAATAGGCGCAACAAAGGTGGTTTATGACGAGGGTGTGGTACGCTTGTCTGTTATCGGCGCCGCCATAGTTGCAAATTCAGATATCGCATCGAAATTTTTTAAGGCACTTTACGATATAGGAGTCAATATACAAATGATATCGACTTCCGATGTAAAAATTTCCTGCGTTATAGACAAGGGCACCGCAAAGGATGCACTCAAGCAAATATACAAAGAGTTTGAGAGTGTTTAAGTACATATTGAAGTAAAAGAGTAAAAAGCTCTGCCTTAATTAAGGCAGAGCTTTTTTATTGGATTTTTTATATGGCATGTTATGGTCGGTTTACATCATTCCCGGGTATCCGCCGCCTGCTCCTGCGGGCATTGCGGGTTCGGGTTTGGGAATCTCCGCTACGCATGCTTCGGTCGTAAGGAACATGCTTGCGACGCTCGCTGCATTTTGAAGCGAAGTTCTGATAACTTTAGTCGGGTCAACTATGCCGGCTTCAAACATATCCACGTATTCGAAGTTGAGCGCATCAAAGCCTTCTGATTTGCTCTTGCCGTTGATGAGCTTGTCGACAACTATGCTGCCGTCTATTCCGGCATTGTAGGCAATCTGTCTGATAGGAGCCTCAATTGCTTTTCTTATTATTTGCGCACCCGTTCTTTCGTCGCCGTCAAGTTTTGCAATCAGTTCATCTATAGCTTTCGTTGCAGATATAAGCGCCGCGCCGCCTCCGGCTACGATACCTTCTTCAACTGCGGCTCTTGTAGCATTGAGGGCGTCCTCGATTCTGTATTTTCTTTCCTTCATCTCGGTTTCCGTAGCTGCGCCCACTTTGATTACTGCTACGCCGCCGGAGAGTTTTGCAAGTCTTTCGTGCAGTTTTTCTTTGTCATATTCGGAGGTCGTCTCTTCAATCTCTTTTTTGATCTGCATTTTTCTTGCTTCGATCCCTTTGGGGTCTCCTGCGCCTTCGACGATGATGGTATTTTCTTTATCAACTTTTATGCTTCTTGCTTTACCGCAAACGTCTAGAGTTGCGCTCTTTAAGTCCATACCAAGTTGGTCGGAGATGACCGTTGCGCCTGTTTGCAGAGCAATATCTTCAAGCATTGCCCTTCTCCTGTCGCCAAAGCCGGGGGCTTTGACTGCAACGCATTGGAATACTCCTCTGAGTTTGTTGAGAACGAGAGTGGAAAGTGCTTCGCCTTCGATATCTTCCGCTATTATCAGTAGTTTTCCGCCCTGTTGTACAAGCTGCTCAAGTATGGGAAGTATTTCCTGAATGTTAGATATCTTTTTATCGGTGATAAGGATATTTACGTCCTCATAATCGACGCACATTTTTTCGGTGTCCGTTACGAAATAAGGAGATAAATAACCTCTGTCAAATTGCATGCCTTCGGTAAAGTCAAGTTCTATCTGCATGGATTTGCCTTCTTCAATGGTTATAACGCCGTCTTTGCCGACTTTTTCCATTGCGTCCGAAATGAGTTCGCCGATATATTTGTCATTTGCGGAAATAGAAGCTACCTGCGCGATTGCCGTTTTATCGTCAACGGATTTGCTGTTTTTCTTAATTTCTTCTACTGCTGTGTCGGTTGCCTGTTCTATACCTTTTTTGAGTATGATAGGATTGGCTCCTGCCGTTACGTTTATAAGACCTTCTTTTATAATAGCCTGTGCAAGCACTGTAGCGGCTGTGGTACCGTCGCCTGCTACGTCATTTGTTTTGACGGCAACTTCTTTTACAAGAGCTGCCCCCATATTTTCAAATATGTCTTCGAGTTCGATTTCCTTCGCTATCGTAACACCGTCGTTCGTTATGATAGGGGAACCAAAAGATTTGGATAAAACAACGTTTCTGCCCCTCGGTCCAATCGTTACCTTAACGGCATCTGCAAGCTTGTTTACACCTATTTCAAGGGCGTTTCTGGCGTCTATGCCATATTTTAAATCTTTAGCCATTTCTTTCCTCCTGAATTATTCGCAAATTGCGAGAATATCGCTTTGTCTGACGATCAAAAGCTGTTCCGAATCGAATTCGACTTCTGTTCCGGAAAATTTAGAGTATATTACGGTATCTCCTGCTTTAACGTCAAGCGGAACTTTTTTACCGTCAACAATTTCGCCGCTTCCGACAGCTATAACTTTCGCAAGCAGAGGTTTTTCCTTGGAAGTTTCGGGAAGAACGATACCACTCTTCGTCTTTTCTTCTGATTCCTTAACTTTAAGTACAACTCTGTCGCCTAAAGGTTTTAATTTCATGCTTTATGCCTCCTTGTATAATAAATGTGTACTTTTCATATTATTAGCACTCCGACTTATTGAGTGCTAACATCATTCTATCATATAATTTTTCTATGTCAATACTAATCACCAAATATTTATTTTAAGTTTATATATATTTTCTTTGCAAAACAATAAAGGATTTGTTATCATAAAATCCAATAAATGATTTGTTAAAATGAAGGAGCTATTGATGGGAAAAATATTAAAAGAAGGGCTTACATTTGACGATATTTTATTGGTGCCTCGTCATTCCGATTTTGCCCCGGCGCAGGCGGATCTGACTACGCGTCTTACAAACGCCATAAGCTTGAATATTCCGTTTGTTTCTGCGGGAATGGACACAGTCACGGAAAGCAGCATGGCGATCGCGATGGCAAGACAGGGTGGAATAGGCATAATACACAAAAATATGTCCATTGAGGAACAGGCTGAAAATGTCGACAAAGTAAAGAGAAGCGAAAACGGTGTTATTGTCGATCCGTTTTCACTCACCGAAAATCATGTCGTCGGGGACGCATTGGCACTTATGGAAAAATATCATATTTCAGGCGTTCCCATAGTAAGAGGAAAAAAGCTTGTGGGAATATTGACAAACAGAGACTTGCGGTTTGAAGATAATCCTTCAAAACCTATATCCGAAGCGATGACAAAAGAAAATCTCATCACTGCTCCGGAAGGAACGAATTTATCCGAAGCGGAACTTATACTTAAAAAGTATAAAATCGAAAAACTGCCGATAGTTGATAAAGATGGAAACCTAAAGGGGCTGATAACCATAAAAGACATCAAAAAAGCCATACAATATCCCGATTCAGCCAAAGACAGTCAAGGAAGGCTTTTGTGCGGAGCCGCTATCGGTATAAGTGCCGACAGCTCCGACAGGGTAAAGGAGCTGATAGCCTCCAATGTAGATGTTTTGGTTTTGGATACGGCGCATGGTGATTCCGGCAACGTGGTCAATGCTTTAAGAAAAATAAAAGAAAAATATCCCGACGTTCAGGTAATAGCGGGAAATGTAGCAACCGCTGCGGGAACAGAAGCTCTTATAAAAAGCGGAGCAGATGCCGTGAAAGTGGGAATGGGACCCGGTTCTATATGCACGACCCGCGTTATTGCAGGCATAGGCGTCCCTCAAATAACGGCGATATTGGACTGTGCTGAGGCTGCCGACAAATATAATATTCCCATAATAGCTGACGGCGGCATCAAATATTCGGGCGACGTAACAAAAGCATTAGCTGCGGGTGCTTGTACGGTTATGATGGGCAGTTTGCTCGCCGGAACAGACGAAAGTCCCGGAGAAATGATAATACTCCAAGGCAGACGATATAAAAGCTATAGAGGCATGGGGTCTTTGGGTGCAATGCAGCAGGCACACGGCAGCAGCGACAGATATTTTCAGGAAGGGCAGAAAAAACTTGTTCCCGAAGGTGTTGAGGGCAGGGTAGCATATAAAGGCGCGGCAGGCGAAGTGGTATTTCAGATGGCGGGCGGTCTGCGAAGCGGCATGGGTTACTGCGGTTGCCGTACAATAGAAGAACTGAGAAAAGATACTGAATTCATTAAGATCACAGCGGCGTCACTTACAGAAAGTCATCCGCACGATATAACGATAATGAAGGAATCTCCAAATTATACAAGAGAATTTTAGTAAATAAACTAATGCTTTTTTAAAGCAAAGAATGGAAGAATGCCCGTTCTTTGCTTTTTTATTTATTATAAGAGCTTTGTTATAAGCTTTTTTTTGAGCGTAAGTATTTCATTATCGGTAAAGCCAACTTCCGACAGATAATTTGCGGTGGAACCGTATTTTTGCTTGAAAAGATACAAAAAACTCTCCATAAATTCTTTATGTGGTATTAATATATGTTCGAGCATATCAGGATATTCAAGTTTAAATTTTTCGACGATGGGAGATATATACACCGCCGTCAGCATATAATCTGCAATTATATCGCATTCGGCCGCTCCTGCCAGTTCCAATAGTATGGCAGCAACTACTCCTGTTCTGTCCTTACCGGCAAGACAATGAAATAACACGGCATTTTTTGCTTCTATCATTATTTTAAATATTTTAGCGGCAACTGTTTGTTCATCCACCATTTCAAAATATGTTTTGCCGACATCTTTCGGATTCTCGGGAAGTTTGCCGTCACCATACATTGGGATATGATAATAATCAAAATCGTTGTTATCCATGAAAGCACAGGGCATTCTGTCTGCTTCATCCTTATTTCGCATATCAATAATTGTGAGAATGCTTCGTTCTTTAAGTATATTGATATCGCGTTGCGAGACTTCCGCGGGTACATCACTTCTGTAAAATTGTCCCCAGGATGTACAAGAATGGAACGAAATAGGGTATCCTCCAATATCTCGCATATTCACATTTTTACTTATATTCAATTTTCTTACATATTCCATTTATGTCATACTTCCTTTAAAAACCATGCGTAAATTATACTTCATGTAAGCGGAATTTCAAAGTGATATCATTCAGAATGAATTCAAAGGATATTTGAGCATAATAAACGCAATAATCTTGTTAACAATAAGCTCATAATGATATAATAGCGTGAGAATCGGGAGATGTATATGTCAAAACAAGCTCTGTGCATAAGCTACACCAATTACAGCAACAAAAGAATGAAATATGTCAGAGAAGCTTTCGAGAGCCTTGGCTATGAGGTAACTTTCTATACTTCCGACTTTAATCATTATACGAAAACTTATTATGAGTTGCACGAACGGGGAACGGTTCAAATACATGTACCTCCATACAAAAGGAATCTTTCTATAAGCCGAATAGCTTCCTATTATATCTTTGCGAAAAAAATATATGCCGAATTGAACAAAATACAACCCGATGTTATATACGATCTGATTCCGCCTAACAGCGTCGTGCGTGCATGCGCCAAATACAAACGCACACATAAAACAAAACTGGTATTTGACGTATTCGATTTGTGGCCCGAGACATTTCCTTATAAAAAGAACATTATTTTTGCTATTCCATTTGGTATATGGAAAAATATAAGAGATAAGAATATAAGTGCGGCAGATGCAGTGTTGTTTGAATGCAATCTTTTTGCCGATAAATTAAAGGACATAACCAAAAACAGTATAAACAAAACCGTATATATATCTTCCGAAAATGCAGATGTGGATTTATCCGAAACTCATGTCAAAACAAATGAGATTAATGAGGTCAATATAGGCTATCTCGGTTCGATAAATAACATCATTGATATTGAGACTATTATCAGTTTACTAACGGAAGTCAAAAAAAACAAAGAAGTTGTCTTGCATATAATAGGCGAAGGCGAAAAGCGGGATGAATTAATCGGGCATATTGAAAGCGCCGCCATTAATGTTATCTATTACGGAAAAGTATATGATGAAAAAGAAAAGGCGGATATTTTTGCCAAGTGCGATTATGCTTTAAACATAATGCGTTCAAACGTTTGCATTGGGTTAAGTATGAAAACCCCCGATTATTTAAAAATGGGTGTTCCCATTATAAATAATTTGCAAAGTGACACTTATGAGTTAGTGAAAAAGTATAATGTCGGTATTAATATAGACAATAGTGATATAAGCAAAACCGCGAAAGCAATAGCGTCAACAGATATTAATGATAATTTGAAAATGCGTCGAAATGCAAGGGCTCTTTATGAAAAACTGTTTTCCCCTGACATCTTTAAGCAGAACTTGATTGATGCTTTTAAGGAATTGGAAGAATGATGAATGAAAAAAATACGATAGAGCCTGAAGTAACAATACTTTTAGCCACCTATAACGGCGAACGCTATATTGACGAGCTCATGGAATCTATTTTGGCGCAATCATACGGCAATTGGAAACTACTTGTCTCGGATGACGTATCGACAGATTCTACGTTAAAACACCTTGAAAAATATATTGCTTTGTATCCGGAAAAAATATTTCTGGTAAATACCGAAAAGAAATTTGGTTCGGCAAAAGAGAATTTCTTATACTTGTTGAGCAAAAGTACTTCCGATTATATTATGTTTTGCGACCAAGATGATATATGGCTCCCTTTCAAAATATCATTAACCCTTGATCTTATGCTTTCGATTGTAAAAGATAAGAAAGTACCTGTTCTTATCCATACTGATTTGAAAGTTGCAGATGCGGAGTTGAATGTAATAGACGACTCGTTTATGCAGTACAGTCAGTTGGATTTTAAGAGAAATAAATTGAACAATTTAATAATCCAAAATATCGTGACCGGCTGCACTACGATGATAAACTCAAAACTAAAGGATAAAATCTGTTTTGATGAGTCGCATAGCGAAAACATATTGATGCACGATTGGTATCTTGCATTGATAGCTTCTGCTTTCGGAGAAATACGTTTTTTGAATAAACCAACTATATTTTACAGACAACATGGCGATAATTCGGTGGGAGCCAAAAAGAAAGATATCGGTTTTATTTTAAATAAACTCAAAAATAACGATATGAAAAAAAGCATGCATGATACAATGCGTCAAGCGGGATGCTTTGCCGAAGCATTTAAATCGGAACTGACGACCGAAGATTACGCTTTATGCAAGGAGTATTCCGAACTTATAGATGCATCTAAATATAACAAAATTCGGTTTTTTTTAAAAAACAAGGTATTTAAATATGATTTCAGCAGAATGGTCGCCCAATTTATATGGGCGTAAACGGTAAAAATATTGTCGAATATTATCAATGAAGTAAAGATAAATATCCATGACAAAAACTATATGGGTTTGGCTGAATGCTTTTCGTATGCATTTTTTTGCTTATTTGTCTTCGATTGCACATGGAGCGGAGGCGGTCATTATATTATGATCGGAGCGCTCAGCCCGAGGATGTTATTTTTACTTTGTTCTGTACTTTTTGCACTTGTGCCTCTTGTCAAAAA
>CAYTMY010000026.1:0-10834 GCA_964439075.1 uncultured Lachnospiraceae bacterium
ACACCTCTTTGCTTGTCTATTCTCGCCTCTATAACAGTGCCTATAGCTTCCTTTTCGAAGTTGGCCTTCAAGTCCTCTATTTCAGCGACAAGTAAGATCATATCAAGCAGGTTTTCAATGCCCGCTCCTGTCTTTGCGGAAACTTCCGCACATATAGTTTCGCCGCCCCAGTCCTCGGGTATCAGCCCCTGATCGCTTATTTCTTGCTTTACCTTATCTATATTGGCAGTTGGCTTATCTATCTTGTTGATAGCCACTATAATAGGTACTTCAGCCGCTTTTGCATGATTTATCGCCTCGATGGTCTGCGGTTTCACACCGTCGTCGGCAGCGACTACCAAAACGGCTATGTCCGTAACGCTGGCTCCGCGCGAACGCATTGCGGTAAAAGCTTCGTGTCCCGGCGTGTCTATAAAGGTTATGGGATTGTCCCTCATCATTATCGTATAGGCGCCTATATGCTGTGTGATACCACCGGCTTCGCCCTTAATAACATTTGTACTCTTTATTGTATCGAGAAGAGAAGTCTTGCCGTGATCGACATGACCCATTACCGTAATGATAGGCGGACGTCTCTGAAGTTTATCCTCATCGGCAAAGTGCTTTTCGAGAGCGGCTGCAAATACATCCTCTTCTTCCTCAAGCTTTACTTCGATATCGAGTTCTTCGCATATTATAGCTACAGTATCGAAATCGAGCGATTGGTTGATGTTTGCCATAATACCATAGCTCATGAGTATCTTGATTATTTCAATCGAAGAGATGAGTATCTTTTCGCTCAGTTCGCTTACGGTAATAACTTCGGGTACTACGACAACGCCCGTCACTCCGCTTGTGGCGCGCTCCTCCCAATGTTCAAGCTTCTTTTTCTTGTACGTGCTCTTGGAACCGCGTGTTTTCTTTGTATTATCAAGCTTTCCTACAGGACGCTCATCCTTAAAGAAGTTTTCTCTTGCCTTGTTCTTCTGTTCGTTACGCTGTTTGTTCTCTTTTTTGTTTTTGTCGATCTTCGGTTTTTCAAGAGGTCTGTCCGTTGTGGGCGCAGCGGGTCTTCTTTGCTGATTATTTGTACCGAAACGATTCCCGTAAGGCGCTCCCTGCTGATTCGGTCTTTGGGATTGGTTGTATCCGCCTTGTCGCGGCTGCCCCTGATATCCCCTATTCTGGTACTGAGAGCCTTGCGCGCCCTGGCGATTTTGATACTGCCCGCCCTGAGTATTTTGGCTGCGGTTTTGATACTGACCACCGCCCTGTCTGTTTTGATATTGACCGCCCTGCTGCCCCTGACGGTTCTGATATTGCCCATCGGGTCTTTGCGAGTTTTGATTGCCGCGGTTCTGGTATCCTCCCTCACGGTTTTGATACTGTCCGCCGCCCTGTCTGTTTTGATAATTCTGAGAAGATCTCTCGCCTTCCTGCTGTGCACGCGGCGATTTCTGTCTTACGCTTTGTCCTGCAGGTTTGTTTGCGGCAGGCTTTACACCTACGGCAGTCTTAGGTTTGGGGGCGGCTTTTTTAGCTGTTTCATTTGCTTGCGGGGGAGTTTTCTGCATGAGTTTTCCGTCAACTATTTCATAGTTGTTTTTAAAATACTTCTCCTGCTGATCGGTCAGCGCACTCATGTGGTTTTTAACCTCTATTTTTGCCTGATTAAGAAGCTCTACGAAATCCTTACTTTGGATATCATACTCCTTTGCCAGATCATAAACTTTTTTTGTCATACGTTCCCTCCCCTTTTGCCGTTAAGACATTCTTTGATTTCCGTTACCACTCTCTCAAGAGCCTGTTTATCGGCTTCGACTTCAAGAGCGGATGATATTTTCTTTACATTTTTGATATTATTTATACACTCCTCTTTATCACATACGTAAGCGCCTCGTCCGTTCATTTTACCCGTGGGATCGAACTTCACCTCTCCCTCGGGCGTACGAACTATCCTGAGCAGATTCCTTTTATCGGTTTTTTCCCTGCACATGACACATGTACGCATCGGAATTTTTCTCAATTATATATTTTCCTCCGATTATCCTTTACTCTTCTTCTGATATTGCATCGGCAGCCTCAAGCGGAGCCGTGACATCCTCATTTATATCATTCTCGGCATTTTGAGCGATATCGACAGAAATCTCTTCGATATCTTCCGTTATATCTTCTTCGGGCTCCTCAGTCATGCCGTTCATTTCTTCTGCTTGTTCGGGCGTCTTAATATCCAGTTTCCAACCCGTCAGCTTTGCCGCCAAACGCACATTCTGACCTTCTTTGCCTATAGCAAGCGAAAGCTGGGACTCATCCACCACCACAAGAGCGGTGCGCGTATCCTCGTTCAACTGAACATCTATGACCTGAGCAGGCGATATAGCATTCATAATATAAACCACAGGGTCTTCGCTGTACAAAACCACGTCTATTCTCTCGAAGACCAATTCATTGAGAATATTCTGTATTCTCATACCTTTTTGCCCCACACAGGCTCCCACGGCGTCCACATCGGGATTCTGTGCAAAAACCGCTATTTTGGTTCGGCTGCCGGCCTCGCGCGCTATGGATTTTACTTCGACGACGCCGTCGAATATCTCCGGTATCTCCATTTCGAATAAACGCTTTATGAGCATCGGATGCGTACGTGAAACGTATATCTGCGAACCCTTGTTCGTCTTTACGACGACGCTTACATAAACCTTCAACCTCATACCCGAAAAATACTGTTCCCCCGGCATTTGATTTTGGAAATTCATGGTACCCTCCGCCTTGCCGAGGTTTATATATACGTTGTTTCTGTCTGTCCTCTGAACGGAGCCCGTCATTATCTCATCCTTTTTTTCGAGATAAGTATCGTATATTATATTTCTTTCGGATTCTTTTAAGCGCTGAAGAATGAGCTGCTTGGCATTTTGCGCAGCCACTCTGCCAAAATCCATAGGGTCAACCATGAATTCTACCATATCGCCCAATTCATACGCCAAGGAAAGTTTCTTTGCCTCTTCAAGGCTTATTTCGTTAAGTTCATCGGTCATCTCCTCAACGACTTCTCTTTGTGCAAATACGTCGGTCTCCCCTGTTTCTCGGTCTATTTCAACACGCACGTTCTGCGCGCCCTTGTAATCTCTTTTATATGCGGAAACGAGGGCCGCTTCCACCGCGCTTATTATTTCTTCCTTATCTATACCCTTAGTACGCTCGATTTCATCGAGAGCCTCCATAAAATTCTTAAGCGAATCACCTTTAGTATCCTGTTTTTTCATTATGTCCTCCGTTTAAAACTCAAAATCAAAATGCAGATTTATTTTTCCTACGTCCTCTTTGTTTATTTTAAGAGCACTTCCGTCATCAAGTGTAAAAACAAAAGCACCGTCTTCGTATTTTGACAGCAAGCAGGTAAATTTTTTCATACCTTCGACTGTCTTGTAGAGCGATACGTCGACTTTGCTTCCCGAAAAACGGATATAGTCCTTTTCTTTGTTGAGAACTCTGTTAACGCCGGGTGAAGACACCTCAAGAACGAAATTATCGCTTTGCACCTCAGATGCGTCGATCAGAGCTGAAATGTCTGTGCTTATGGCAGCGCAGTCTTCTATTCCGATACGACCGTCTTTCAGTTCCACATAAAAGCGAAGCACTTGCTGAGAGCCTTCTTTTTTAAATTCCGCATCCACAAGTTCGGCGCCGTGCTGTTCTATCACGGGCATTGCCAAATGCGTCATTTCATCTATGAATCTCATTAAATTTCTCCCGTTAAATCGGAATGAGTGGGAAGTCCCACTCATTCTGTCGTATTATTTTAACACAGAGAGTAAAATTTGTAAAGGAAAATAAAGAAAAAACGCCTCATATTACCATATAACAATTCAACTCTGTAAGCGGTGCTCCTCCGAATTTTGCATCAAGTTAAAACCTGCCTTTTCATTTCGCAAAAATGCAGCGATGAAAATTTGCCTGACAAGGCGTCATTGTGATAAAATGAGTATAATTATGGAAAAGTATATAAAAGATATGTGCGCATTTATAGCTGCGGAAGGCTATTTATGCGAAAAAACAGTCGATATCCCGTATGGAAAACAAATATATGTTTCCGACGGAATAAAAACTCATTTAATCAGAGTATATCAGAATAAAAAAGGCAAGATCACTCTCGATAACTCTCCGGTAAAATCCGAAGCGCTCAAAAAATTGCTTATGGACTTTAATTGCTCGGACGAGGATAGGATACTTCTCCGTCCCCCACTAATAGGCAGCGATGAAGCCGGCAAAGGTGATTATATAGGTCCGCTGACTGTAGCCGCTGTGTATGCAGATGAAAAAATGTACGATTCTCTTATAACCTGCGGAGTAAAAGATTCCAAGAAACTCACCGATGATAAAATAGAAAAACTGCAAAGCGACATAATAAGAATATGCCCTTTTTACAGCATCATAGAAATAGGCAATGCTCGTTTTAATGAAATTTACGAAAAGACGCCTAATATAAACGTCTTACTTACATGGGCACATGCCAAAGCAATAAAAAACGTGTTGGGACAGATAACATGTACAAATGTATTGACCGATAAATTTTCATTTGAAGGAAGACTGGAAAATGCGCTCAAGGATGAAAACATAAATTTGGTTCAAAAACCCAAGGGCGAACAAAATGCCGCCGTTGCAGCCGCAAGCATTCTCGCACGTTACACCTATATGCACAAGCTGAAGCTTATGTCGGAAAAATACGGCGTTAACTTTTGTGCAGGAGCGGGAGAAAATGCAGATAATGCCGCAAGAGAATTCGTAAAAAAACACGGCGGAAATAAGCTTGCGGAAATTTGCAAAATAAGCTATAAAAACACACAGAAGGTCATAATAAAATAAAAATGGATTTTATAAAAAACAGAATGGACGAGCTGTATGCAGAGCTCGAACAATACAACAAAGAATACTATGAACTAGATTCTCCGAGCGTAAGCGACGAATACTACGATTCGCTTTCGCGAGAGCTTGCCTCTCTCGAAGAGGATTATCCGCAATATGCAAGAAGTGATTCCCCCGTAAAAAAAGTGGGAGGAAAGGCGCTGTCCGAATTTAAAAAAGTAACGCATACCACAACCCTGCTCAGCCTGGCAAACGCCTACGATGAAAATGGACTTCGGGATTTTGACGCACGCATAAAAAAAGTGCTGGATAAATACGAATATGCCTGTGAAAACAAATTTGACGGACTTACCGTACTCTTGACGTACAGAAACGGGGTGCTTTTACAAGCCGCTACGAGGGGTGACGGAAACATAGGAGAGGATGTAACGCAAAACATACTTACAATTAAAAGCATACCTCATACGCTTAACAAGCCGTATTCTTTAAGCGTACGGGGAGAAGTAATAATGCACAAAGCTGACTTTGCAAAGCTCAACGCCGAACGTTCACTTCAAGGGATGCCTCTATTTGCAAACCCCAGAAATGCCGCGGCGGGTTCTCTCCGACAGCTTGACTCATCCATAACCGCAAAACGACCTCTCGATATGTATATATTTAATCTCGAAACTATAGAGGGCGTACAGCTTTCCACGCACTCGGAGTCACTTTCCTTATTAAAAGAGTTGGGGTTTCGTGTAAGCGACGTTATTCTGACCGATAATATTGACGACGCCATAAAAGCGATAAATGAAAAGGGTGAACTGCGAAATTCGCTTCCCTACGAAATTGACGGCGCAGTCATAAAAATCAATGATTTTTATGAAAGAGAAAAACTCGGCGCCACCTCAAAAAGCCCCCGCTGGGCGATAGCGTACAAATACTCCGCACAGGAAGTACAGACTACACTCAGAGAAATTACGGTTCAGGTGGGCAGAACAGGCGTACTGACGCCCGTAGCGGAATTTGAACCAGTAAGCGTCTCGGGAAGCACTGTTGCCCGCGCTACACTGCACAACATCGACAATATAACGGCAAAAGACATCCGCATAGGTGATAAAATAATAGTACGTAAAGCGGGAGACGTGATACCCGAAGTCGTAAGAAGCTTAAACGACAAGCGCAGCGGTGATGAGCGTATTTTTTCCATGCCAGACAACTGCCCCGTATGTAACGGTGAAGTTGAAAGAACAGAGGGAGAAGCCGCACTCAAATGCGTAAATCCCATGTGCGGCGCAAAAACTCTCCGAAGACTGCAACATTTTGCCTCGCGCGGAGCTATGGATATAGAAGGTCTCGGTAATGCGCTTTGTGAAAAGCTTATAAATGAAGGCTTCCTGGAAAGTATTGCAGACGTTTATCTTTTGAAGGAGCACAAAGAAGAACTTTCCTCCCTTAAAGATATGGGAGATAAAAGTGTGGATAACCTGCTTGAAGCAATAGAAAAAAGCAAAACCAATTCACTTGAACAGCTTATCTTCGGCTTGGGCATTCCACATGTGGGAAAAAGCAACGCAAAAGTTCTCGCAAAAGAATATAAAACGCTTGACGCGCTGATGCAGGCGCAAGAGGAATCGCTGATGAACGTATATGACGTAGGCGAGAAAATGGCGGATTCGATCGTGAGTTTTTTTGCAAATGAAGATAACCGTATACTCATCAAAAGGCTCAGGGAGTACGGACTCAATACTAATTATACACGCAGTGAAAATCAGAAGGCAATCCTCGACGGCGCAACTTTTGTTTTGACAGGAGCGCTGGAAAATTACACGCGCGATGAAGCGGGCGCCATAATCGAAAAACTCGGCGGAAAAATATCTTCTTCGGTAAGTGCAAAAACAAGTTACGTGCTTGCAGGCTCATCCGCAGGGTCAAAACTCGATAAGGCAAAACAACTTGGTGTGAAGATAATAAGCGAAAAAGAATTCGAAGAAATGATAACGGAAGCATGATCAAAAAACTTACCCTTAAAGCAAACGCAAAAATCAATATCGGGCTGAATATAACAGGAAGGCGTTGCGACGGATATCATGAAATAGAGACATTGATGCATTCCGTCTCTATTTTTGATATCCTCGAATTTACTCCGTCAAGCAATATCCGAATTGTATCCGATACGCCCCTCAATTGCGGCGAAACTGCCAACACGGTTTATAAGTGCATCGAAAAGATATCCGCTTATACAAAAGCCGGCAAAGGTATGTCTGTCAGTATAAAGAAAAATATTCCCATACAAGCCGGTATGGGTGGTGGCAGCGCGGACGGCGCTGCCGCGCTCATTGCCTTCAATGAACTGTATTCATTATCGCTTACCAAGCAAGAGCTTAGCGAAATAGGCTCCTCTGTAGGTGCGGATATCCCTTTTACCGTTTACGGAGGATGCGGATTCTGCACCGGCGTAGGCGAAAAAATAAAACACTGCGAACCTCTTTCAGATGTTAATTGTCTTATCGTCAAACCCGACATCGGTATCGATACAAAAACGGCATATTCTTACATCGATAAATATCCTTCCGCCAAAACAGACTATACTGCGTTATTACCCGAACTATATGCCGAACCGCACAAAAGCTTTAAAGAGAACCTACATAACGCATTTGAAAAATATATGTTCTCAACGTATGTCAGTACCAAAGAGACAAAAGACCTGCTTTACGCGCACGGTGCGTTTGCCGCAGGGCTGACAGGAAGCGGCTCTGCTTTTTACGGTCTTTTTGATGACAAACTGCAAATGGAAAAAACCGTACTTTCCTTAAACGGCAAGCACGGCTCGGTATATAGCGTACAGCTTTGTTCCAACTCTATTATTTTTATTTAGATTACGACAGTTCCGATTTACCCGTATATAATTCATAATAGCGCCCTTGCTGCTCAAGCAATTCATCATGATCGCCGCGCTCTATTATCTCTCCGCCTTCCATTACCATTATAGCGTTGGCATTTCTCACCGTCGAGAGTCTGTGTGCTATTACAAACACGGTTCTGTTTTGCATCAGTGTGTCCATACCCTTTTCTATATGCGATTCCGTTCGGGTGTCTATCGAACTTGTGGCTTCGTCGAGTATAAGCACCTCGGGATTTGCCACAGCGGCACGTGCGATAGCAAGCAGCTGACGCTGCCCCTGGCTCAAATTTGCACCGTCGGAGGTGAGCAGCGTATCGTACCCATTGGGAAGATGCGATATAAAGAAATGCGCGTTTGCAAGTTTTGCAGCCGCCACTACCTCATCATCCGTGGCGTCAAGGCGACCGAAGCGTATATTTTCCTTAACTGTTCCCGTAAACAGATGTGTATCCTGCAAAACCATGGCAAGCGTACTTCTCAAGTCCGCTTTTTTAATATTGCGTATATCTATTCCGTCATAAGTGATGCATCCCTCGGAAACATCATAAAATCGGTTTATCAGATTTGTTATTGTTGTCTTACCCGCGCCTGTAGAACCGACAAGCGCTATTTTCTGATCGGGCTTGGCATAAAACGATATATTTTTAAGAACTTGCTTTTCGGGCGTATATCCGAAGGATACGTCATTGACCTTAACCGCTCCGTTTACCAAAACATAATCATAACCGCCTCCCTCGGCGGGCACCTTCCAATATCTATGCGAGTCCTTATCGCTTGAAGCTGTCTCAATGATTTTACCGTTATCATCTTTTTTTGCATAAACACAAGTAACACTGCCTTCGTCTGTCTCGGGCGGCGTGTCTATAAGAGCGAAAATACGCTCTGCACCTGCGAGAGAGGAAAGCAAAGTATTGGTTATGTTTGTCATTTGGTTTATCGGTTGAAAGAAGGACCTTGAATACTGAAGGAAAGATGCAGCAGAACCGATATCGAAATTGCCCGCAATAACACGAAACCCGCAGCATACCGCAACAAGCGCATAGTTTACATAAGCAAGATTTGCCGTGATCGGCATCATCATATTACCGAGCATATTTGCCTTGCCCGCTGCGTCCTTCAATTCGTCGTTAAGCACGGCAAAGCTTTCCTTTACGCTGTCTTCATGGCAAAACACTTTTACTACCTTTTGTCCTTCTATCATTTCCTCTATATAACCGTTTGTTTTGCCGAGTGCCTTCTGTTGTTTTTTAAAATACATCACGCTTTTACCGCCGATAAACTTTATAACGAAGGTAATGACAACGAGCATACCTAACACAACAAGAGTAAGCAAAGGGCTTAGAACGAGCATCATTATAAAGGTTGAAATTACGGTAACGCAGGAAGTGATAAGCTGAGTGGCTCCCTGACTGATGGCGTTTCTGAGCGTATCAACATCGTTTGTATAGCGGCTCATCACCTCACCGTGCGTGTGCGTATCGAAAAAGCCTATGGGCATATCCTGCATTTTATCGAACATATCTCGGCGCACGGTATTGAGTATGCCGTTAGAAATATAAACCATGAGCCTGTTTGCCACATAAGACGCAACCACACCGCTTAAATAGATTGCACACATCAACAGCAGCAGTTTAATAAACACTGACATCTGTGCAACGCCGGGGTTTGTTCCTATAAGAGGCACCAGACTGTTTACCACGGGTTTGAGCATGTAAGTCCCCGCGACACCCGCAAGCGAGCTTATCAGAAGGAAAACAAGCACTATGACAAGCTGTATCTTTTTCTGCATAACATATCCGAGGAGGCGTTTTACGGTTTGTTTTACGTTTTTAGGTTTACTGAAATCTCTTTTTCTCATAACTGCTCAACCCCCTTCTGTTGAGAATGAAATACTTCCGTGTAATTTTCGTTCTTACCGAGAAGCTGTTCATGAGTTCCCACAGCATCAATTTTTCCTTCATCTATAACGATTATCATGTCGGCGTCCTGAACGGAGCTTATCCTTTGAGCTATTATTATTTTTGTGGTATCGGGATGATACATCTCCCAAGATTCACGGATTTTCGCTTCGGTAGCCGTATCCACCGCGCTGGTCGAATCGTCAAAAATTATTATTTTGGGGTCTTTAAGCAGCGCCCTGGCTATACAGAGTCTTTGTTTTTGCCCGCCTGAAACATTAACTCCGCCTTGACCGAGCAGCGTTTGATATCCCTCGGGCATTGCTGTAATAAACTCATGCGCCTGTGCGGAGCGGCATGCGGCTTCTATCTGCTCCTGAGTGGCGTCGGGATTTCCCCAACGAAGGTTCTCTTCAATGGTACCGGTAAATAATGTATTTTTTTGCAATACCATACTTACCGCATTGCGCAAATTATGAATTTTATACTTTCGCACATCATGCCCGCCTACAAGAACTTCACCGCCCGTAACGTCATATAAACGAGGTATAAGCTGCACAAGAGTGGTCTTTGCCGAACCGGTCCCTCCGATAATACCGACGGTCTGTCCCGATTCAATGCGTAAATTTATATTTTCAAGTATATTTTGGGTTCCTTTTTTTTTGTATTTGAAGCATACGTTTTTGAACTCTACGGAACCGTCCCGCACTGAAAGTTCTTCTTTTCCGTCGTCGTCTTTTACGTCTATTTCTTCGTCAAGAACTTCAGAGATCCTCGCTACCGAAGCCATTGTCATTATCACTGTAACAAGTACCATGCTTATCATCATGAGCGCCATAAGTATCTGCATAACATAACTTATAAAGCTTATCAACTCACCGGTAAGCATCGTTTCGGAGATTATCATGTTTCCGCCAAACCAAAGTATCGCGATAATGCACGCATAGACAGTAAGGGTCATAGTGGGCATTGTCATAACAAGAAACTTTTCGGCCTTTATCGACCATTGCATAAGGTCGTCGTTCGATTCATTAAACTTGTCCTTCTCGAATTTTGCACGCACAAACGCCTTGACTACTCTTATTGCCGTAAGATTCTCCTGAATAGAAGCGTTGAGAGCGTCATATTTTTCCAACCTTACTTTAAAAATCGGAAATGTCCTGGAAGTCAGCAGTCCTATTACTAACGCAAGTAAAGGCACTGCGACCAG
>CAYTMY010000027.1:0-618 GCA_964439075.1 uncultured Lachnospiraceae bacterium
ATAGGGAGGAACGAAGTTTGTCAACATCTTTGAAGCGCAGGTTGTCAAGAGCCCTTTTGTGCAAATATTGTCCTTAATGCCTGCGGGTATGCCGGCAAGCGGACTTAAAGGGTTGTCCTTTGCTCGCATTTCGTCTATCTGTTTCGCCTTTTCAATCGCCCCGTTTTCGTTTATCGTAATATACGCACATATCGTATCGTCATTTTTTTGTATATTGTCAAGGTATGCCTTTGTTATCTCAGTAGAAGAGATATCTTTTTTTATCAGTGATTCGGATAATTCCGAAACTTTCATTTTGAGTAAATCAGTCATTGTCATATCCCTCATTCCACAACCTTAGGTACTATGATGTATTCGTCGTTTTTGTTCGGCGCATTGGCAAGCAATTCTTGTCTCGTAAAAGCAACTTCAACAACGTCGCTTCTGAAGACGTTTTTATTTTCCGCAAGGTGCTCCATTGCATTTATGCCTGTTGTATCCGCCTCTTCAAGCTGATTTGCAAAGTTTATTATAGCGCTGAGTTCCTTTGCCACGGTTACCTGTTTGTTTTTATTCAAGTACAGCTTTGATAGTTCGGCTACTTTTACGACGTCGATTTTTTTCGGAGCTGTCTTTTGT
>CAYTMY010000027.1:628-10437 GCA_964439075.1 uncultured Lachnospiraceae bacterium
GGAGCGTTCCTGTACATCGTGCGCGTTCATTATTCCCAAAACATCCAGCTGTATGTCATCTACGTAGTCGGGCGCGTCGGTAAGGGGACAGCTTGCATCCTTGGTTTTCGGGAAGGCTATCACTTCCCTTAAGGATTCCGCGCCGAGAAGCTGCATTACGAACCTGTCAAGTCCGAAGGCAAAGCCTCCATGCGGCGGAGTACCGTATCTAAAGGCGTTCACCATGAAGCCGAAGCGGTTTTTTATCTGTTCTTCAGACAAGCCCAAAGCTTCAAACATGGTTTGTTGCACGTCGCTGCGGTGTATTCTTATGCTTCCGCTTCCCAGTTCCACTCCGTTCAGTACCACATCGTACGCTTGCGCCCGTACTTTTGCGGGGTCGCTCTTTAAATATTGTACGTCTTCTTCGTAGGGCATGGTAAACGGATGGTGTGTGCTTACATATCTGTTTTCTTCTTTTGAATACTCGAACTGGGGGAAGTCCGTAACAAAGAGAAAATTATATTCGTTCTTTCGTTTCAAATCGAGCATGTCCGCAAGATAAAGACGTATATTCCCCAAAACGCTGCGCACGGTATCAAGGTCATCGGCACAAAAGAGTATAAAATCTCCGGGTTTTGCCTGCGCTGTGTTTATTATCTCTTCAAGCTTGTCCTTGGGACAAAACTTAGTTAGTATGGAATGCGGTGTGCCGTTCTCTTCCAGCTCTATCCATGCCATTCCCTTTGCACCCAGTGAAATGCACTTTGCCGTAAGCTCATCGATTACGGCTCTTGTAAACGAGGCTCCGCCGGGTACGTTAATAGCGCGCACCACGCCGCCGTTTTTTGCCGTGGTTTCGAACAAATTAAACCCGCAGCTTCTTGACAATTCCGTAAGTTCCGTTATCGGAAGTCCAAATCTCAAATCGGGCTTGTCGCTTCCGTATTTGTCCATGGCTTCGTGCCAAGTCAGGCGCTTAAAATCATAGTCCGGCGCACGTCCCGTTATCTGTTTGAATAGATGTTTGAACATGTTTTCCAAAAATATGAGGATGTCTTCCTGTGAAACGAACGACATCTCCATATCCACCTGTGTGAATTCGGGCTGTCTGTCGGCGCGCAGGTCCTCGTCACGAAAGCACTTTGCTATTTGATAGTATTTATCTATTCCGCCCACCATTAGCAGCTGCTTGAATATTTGAGGCGATTGCGGCAATGCATAGAATTTTCCCTGATGCACTCTGCTCGGTACCAGATAATCGCGCGCGCCCTCGGGAGTGCTTTTGGTAAGTATCGGAGTTTCTATGTCGATAAAGCCGTTTTCATCCAAATAATCGCGAATCGTCTTTTGTACCTTATGCCTGAACTTGAGATTGTCGAGCATCTTTTTTCGGCGTATATCCAAAAAGCGGTATTTTATGCGCAGAGCTTCGCTTATGTTTATGTCGTCCTGTATCGGAAAGGGAAGAGCAGAGGCTTCGCTTAAAATATCGAAGGAGTTTGCTCTCAATTCTATTGAACCCGTTTTTATTTTGGGGTTGTAAGTTTCCTCGTCTCTCAGCGCCATTATCCCTTCAACGCTCAGTACGTCCTCGCAGCGTATTTTTTTTGCGGCTGCGAAGTCATTTTCTTCAAGGGTGAGGCTGTTGAAAACCACTTGAAGTATGCCCTCTCTGTCGCGCAGGTCGATAAATATTATTCCGCCCATGTCGCGGATAGTATCTACCCAGCCCATGGCGGCGGCTTTTTCGTTTATGTATTTTTCCGTAAATGCTCCGCAGTATTCGCTTCTGTTCATATTGTCCTCCGTCTTACCCAAATAAAAAACTTTCGTCCTTAAACGTTATAAGGGACGAAAGTATATCCGCGGTACCACCCAAATTTAATTACATAGTAATTCACTCACCGGGCATGTGATAATGCCCTGCGGCTCTAACGTTCCGCTTTACGTCGCGCCCTACTGCTGTTTCGGACGCGCTGCTCCCGGTCGTTTTTCGTTTAAACGTTAAGTGCCGCCTTTCAGCATTCGGTGGCTCTCTGTAACTTTTCGTCAAAACTACTCTTCCGTTCATCGCATTTGGATATTGTTACCATTATAACCGTAAAAAAGCGTGTGTCAAGTATATAAAACGCAAAATATTCGATAGATTTAAAGTGTTTTATGCCGCACGTGTGAAATGTCAATTTAGATAAACATTCGTACAAGCGCGCCGTAAATATGCAGAAGAACAGGGCGAAGAAATAAAAATGCGGCTATCTAAAGCAAGAGGAAAAGCGCATAGCATAAAAAGCGCCGTACTATCGTCGCTTTCCTGTTATTCCTGCGGCTTCCATTATTACAAGGAATGGGAAGAACAGGATATACAGGATATATAGGATTATTGTTACAATGGTTAATTTTTTCATTTAATTGCCTCCCTAAATATAATTGTTGATTAGTAATTATTGAAGTCATTTTTCCATAATTTGCGATTTGACAAGTATATTCATAACTGTCGCCATCTTTTATTCCTTAAACAGAATAATATAACGGTCGTTTTCTACGATGAATTATTTCATCAGGCTTAAACTTATCTTTGATTCCGGCGTCATTCTTTATTATCTCTTTCCTTGACAATTTATTTTGCTTTTGCTATATTAGAGGCGGTGCAAGGCTTAACCGCCTCTGCTGTGGACTGTAACCGCTTATGCCGTGTCGTGGCTGCGGTTACTTTTATTGTGCTTTCAAATTTCGCACGTTTTCCGCTGCTTCTGCCGTTGTTGCTGCTCGTTCTATCGCTTGCGCTATCAGTTCAAGCAGTGCATTAAATGCGGCGTTTGTCATGCGTTCGCCCCTTCTGTTGTCATTGTTTAAGCTCCTTATTTTACGTAAGCGGTTGGTATTTGTTTAGACGCTGATATCTCGAATTATCAAGAAATATGAAGGTTAATATGATAATTATTTAATATAATGTGTTAATATATTTTTAAATAATTGCTGTGAGGTGTGTGCAGTGCAAGATAATGCAAAAATATTCAATATAAACAAGAAATCATTTATGACCGCGCTTATAATGCTCTTTATTCTCATGGTATTCACTTACGTGCTGACGTTTGTATTGCCTTCGGGCGAGTACAGCCGAGTGATTACAAACGGCACCGAAACCGTAGTCGCCGATACTTATACGCCCGTTGAAGGAGGTATCGGTTTTGTCAAGTGGCTCTTTTCTCCCATACTTGCTTTGGGCGCTACGGGCGGAGGTACCGCTATAGCCATAATAGCCTTTCTTCTGATATTGGGCGGAGCCTTTAATGCTCTCGATGACTGCGGGATACTGGCATACATGCTCAGCAAAATTTATCATAAGTATTCCGATAAAAAATACAAGCTGCTTTTTATAACGACGCTGTTTTTTATGTTTTTGGGCTCCTTTATAGGCTCTTTTGAAGAATGCGTGCCTATGGTTCCCATAGCCGTTGCGCTCGCATACTCCCTCGGGTGGGACGCAATGATAGGTATGGGGATGAGTATATTCGCAGTCGGCTGCGGTTTTGCCACAGGCGTATTTAACCCATTCACCGTGGGCATTGCTCAGCAAATAGCTTCACTTCCCATGTTTTCGGGAATGGGCTTTCGAATGATATCATTTGTCGTGGTTTTTGCCATGCTCATTGTTTTTCTGTTTGCCTACGCAAAAAAAATAGACAAGGATCCGACAAAATCCGTAGTATATGATGAACAAGCGAGAGACAAATGGATAAAGCTTCGAAACGACTATGTGGAGGACGTCCGCAAGGACAAGGCCTTAAAGTGTTTTGCTTTGATTATCGGCGTGGGTATATTATGCATACTTCTTTCTTCCATGGTGAGTATACTTCAAAGCCTTATACTGCCGATAACGGCGCTTATCTTCCTTGCCGCGGGTACTGTCTCTTCGTTTGTAAGCGGCATGAGTAAAAAAGATTTTTTCAGACAGTTCGGCAAGGGTATAGTAAGTATTTTGCCCGCAGTGCTGCTTATCCTTCTTGCAAGTTCCATACGCTACACTTTGACGGAAGCAAAGGTTATCGATACAATATTGTACAAGGCAGTCGGGCTTGTGGAAAACAGTTCGACGGTTGCCGCCATACTTGTAATATATCTGCTTGTGTTCATAATGGATATTTTTATAGCTTCGGGTTCCGCAAAAGCATTCTTTATAATGCCTATTCTTGCACCGCTGGCTGATTTAAGCGGCATAACAAGACAGCTCACCGTGCTTGCATTTACGTACGGTGACGGGTTCAGCAATTTGTTTTACCCAACAAATCCCGTCCTGCTTATAAGCCTCGGCATTGTGGGGTTGAGCTATGGTAAATGGATGAAATGGAGCTGGAAATTTCAGCTCGCGCTGCTTGCCGTCACATCCTCTTTGCTTCTTATAGCAAACTCCGTCGGTTATTAAGGGAGGTAACATAATATGACAGCAGTTTACATTTTTCTTGCTATCGTCGTGCTTTTAATGTCAGTGTGCATATTTAGGGCAGCGGCGTCTAAACCCGTATTCGATACAAGCATAAAACCGTTATATTCGCCTGACGAAAGAAGCGAGAAGTATGCGCGTATATTGTCGAAAATGATACAGTGCGAGACCATTTCCGTCAGAGGAGAGGATGATAGGGAAAAATTCAACCGTTTCCACAAGGTGCTTGAGCAAATGTTCCCCAACGTATACGCAAAATGCGAACTGACGGATATTGACGGGAATCTTCTATTTAGGTGGAAGGGAAGGGAAAGTGCTGCGCCCATACTTCTCATGAGCCACCAGGACGTCGTTTCCGCCGAAGGCGAGTGGGAAAACCCTCCCTTCAGCGGCTGCATCGACGGTGATGTCGTATGGGGCAGAGGAACCGTCGATACAAAGGGAAGCCTTATGTGTATTTTTCAGGCTGTCGACGAGCTTATACAAGACGGCTATATACCGAACAGAGACGTATATATAGCGACAAGCCGCACCGAAGAGATATCGGGCGACGGTGCGCCGAAGATCGTAAACCACTTAAAAAATAAAGGAGTTTTTCTCGAAATGCTCATCGATGAAGGCGGGATGATAATTACCGAACCCATTGGTGGCGTAAGGGGAAACTACGCAATGATAGGCGTTGTTGAAAAGGGGTACGGCGACTATAAATTTACCGCAAAGGGAAAGGGCGGCCATGCAAGCGCTCCCGAAAAGAACACTCCCATTCCGCGCCTTGCGGCGTTTATCAATTATGTGGAAAAACACGATCCCTTCAAAACGCGCTTCAGCCCTGCAGCAAAAGAGATGTTCAAAAGAATGGCTCCGAATATGTCGTTCGGAATGAAGGTTATTTTTGCGAATATTTGGCTTTTTGAGCCTCTAGTATGCCTGCTTATGCCTTCCATAAGCTCTGCGGGCGCCGCCATGCTGAAGACTACAATGGCTTTTACAAAGGCTAAGGGTTCCGACGGATATAACGTACTGCCTCAGGAGGCTTACGTAACGGCAAATATGCGTTTTATACATCATCAAGATGAAAAAGCCACATACGCTCTTATAAGCGATATAGCGAAAAAGTATGACATTCAAACAGAGGTGCTTGCCGAGCAGGCTCCGCGAAAGACGGTCGATTACAATGCCGCCGCATTTAAGACGGTGGAGAGTACGATAAGAGAAATTTTCGACAATGTGAATGTGTGTCCTTACGTCATGACAGGCGGAACAGATGCAGGATATTATGACGATATATGCGATAACAGCATACGCTTCGCTCCTTTGTACATTAATTCACAGCAGTATGATTCCATACATTCGGCTAACGAAAATATAAATGCGTCGGTCTTGCCGAAGGGAATCGATTTTTACAAAGCATTGATAAAAAAATATTGAACCGTTATGTATTATTGATGTTATAATTCAATTGTATAACTTAAACTAAAGGAGGTTCTGAATGCATCACGAGATAAAAAACGGCGGGAATCTTTTGAACGAAGACGGAAGTTTGTTTGAAGCCGGTTACTCTAAAAATATGGTAAAAACGTATGAGCGCGGCAAAATTAAAGGAGGCGCGTTGCGAATTAAGGAATGGGATTACTACCTTGTTATAAACAGCAGCTTTGCCCTGGCTCTTACCATTGCAGACAATTCTTATATGGGGCTAGACAGCATTTCTTTTCTCGATTTCGAAACGGGTTTTCAGCAGACGGTATCTCCCATGCAGTTTATGCCGCTGGGCAAGAAAATGCTTCCCGCAACCTCCGAAGAGGGCGACGTATATTCGCAGGGCAAAGGATTTTTTATCAAGTTTGAACACAAGGGTATGCACAGAGAGCTTTCGTGTCGCATGGATAATTTTCACAACGCTAAACCAATCGAGGCCTTTGTAAAGCTAGAAAATCCGAAGCAGGAATCCATTGTGATGCACACACCTTTTAGCGAAAAGAAAACGGCATTTTATTACAATCAAAAGATAAATTGCATGCCTGCCGAAGGATATGTGGAGTTTGACGGCAAAAAATACGTGTTTGAACCAAAGGATTCATTCGGCACGTTGGACTGGGGCAGGGGCGTTTGGACATACTCCAATACTTGGTATTGGGGCAGCGCTTCGGGCGTGGCGGAAGGAAAACGCTTCGGGTTTAATATAGGTTACGGTTTCGGCGATACTTCTAAAGCAAGTGAAAATATTTTGTTTTATGACGGAATCGCGCACAAGCTTTCCCATGTCAGCTTCAATATTCCCATGAAGGACGGGACTGAGGATTTTATGAGCCCATGGACATTCACGAGTGACGACGGACGCTTTGAAATGGACTTTGTTCCCGTAATGGACAGAGCTTCAAACACGAACGCGCTGATAATACAGAGCGACCAGCATCAGGTATTCGGGAAATTTACGGGTAAAGTAATTCTCGATGACGGAAAAGAAATAAATATCAAAGACTTTATCGGTTTTGCGGAAAAGGTCATAAACCGTTGGTAATAGGCTGATAATAAAAGCCTTTCGCTTTGCATTGCGAAAGGCTTTTGCTTATTTCAGAAGGGAGAGACATTCCTTTATAATGGAAGCTTTTGCACCCTTGGGTATGAACTCCGCATATATTTTTTTCGATATCGCCTCATTAGACAGCTCTTTGTTTTGTAAAATCAATATCTTTTTATTTATAAGCGCGGCGTAGTAATCCTCATAATCATCGGCTTCTTCTGCGGAAAAAATATCGGATATGATATCGGACGCATCGGATATACCGTATCCCTGTGAGAGTGCAGCTCGCAGAAGTTTATCACGTCTGAGCTGCTGCGGATATTTCAAAAGAGAGACGTTTTTCTTCTCAAGAAAACTTCTTGCGTTTACATGCGCTTCTTCATCGCTGTAGATGAGCAGAGCCTTTACTATGTTTTCGTCTGCCACGCCTTTCTCCCGAAGTTTGTTTTTTATATATGCCTTGCCTTTTTTTGAGCTTGCCGCATCGCTTGTGTATATTTTGCTGTAGGAAAGGTCGTCGATATATTTATAATCCTTCAACTTTTCAATCACTCGGTCTATACACGATAGTTGCAGGTGTTTGCTTCTGAGATGCTTTTTGAGCTGCTCCTCGGAGCGCATCGAATACGAAAGATATTTAGCCGCTGCGTCCATTGCGTATTCATACGCGAAGGACTCGTTCTCTTTCAGCAAAAGGGCGCCGGTTACTTCCTCACCGTTTTTTATATTCAGCACCGATATGAGCTTCGGGTCGATGAGCAATTTTTTGTTTTCGTCGTATTCAAGTATTGCGCAGTCTTTTTTTATCGAAATGCTTTTAATAAACAATTTTATTACACCTTATATATAAAATAAATTATTTGGTTATCATGCAAGCGGCAAAAGTCAGCCGCACTTGTTCTTTTACCGAGTCGGTATGGAACGAAGGGGCTTAAAGTGTTATAATAACAACAGATATTCGCTTTGTGCCGAAGGAAATGCTGTGCGGGCACAGCCGATATCGCTTGCGGTGTGCTTATCCCGCTACCGTAATTATATGGTAACGTGTCCGTTTTTGCAAATAAAATAAAAAAGGTGAAAATTATGCCTGTACAATGGTACCCCGGTCACATGGCGAAGACCGAAAGACACATAAAAGAGGAAATGAAAAAGGCTGACGTTCTTATTTTTACCGGCGACGCAAGGGCGGTAAAACAGAGCATAAATCAAGCCTTCCTTGATAAAGTAAAAGATAAAAAGCATTTTTCCGTTTTCAACAAAACAGATCTTGCCGACGAGGTTGCAATAAGGGCTTGGAAAGATTATTTTGCCGACAATAAAGAAAACGTATTTTTTACGGACTGTGTCGCTAAGGAGGGCATAAAACAGATATCTGCATATATGTCGCAGCTGAAAGAAAGCCTCCGCTTTGAAAGAGAGCTTAGGGTTATAATCACAGGCATACCCAATGTGGGAAAATCAATGCTGATAAATGCTTTGGCAAATAAATCGAGCGCAAAGACGGGCAATATCCCCGGCGTTACGCGCGGAGTGAATTGGATAAGAGCCAAGGGAGACTTTTATCTGCTTGATACGCCCGGTGTATTGCCGACTAAATTCGATACGGAATACGACGGAAACGTTCTCGCTTCAATAGGCTGCGTTAAAGAAACCGTATACAGCAGGGAGGACATAGCGGCGTTTGTGATAAACTTTCTTTCGGAGAATTATCCGCAGCTTTTGTTGGAACGCTACGGAGTAGAGTGCAGAGGGAAAGAAATGCTTGATGTGTACGAGGAAATTGCCCTCAAGCGCGGTTTTAAGCTTAGGGGAGACAACATAGATTACGAACGGTGTGCCCGAACAATACTTGATGAATTCAAAAACGGTGTGATAGGGAGGTTATCCTTCGGACGCCCCGAATGAAGGAATATTGCAATGTACGAACTCGGCGTTAAAACAATCGCTCAAATAAAAACGATTATAAAAGAAACTCCTTATGAAGAATATCCTTCTCTTATTAAAGAGCTTTACGGTGATAAGAGAGATGGTGTTCATAAGCTTGCGGTACATACCAATCTGCGCTATTCGGATTACCTCAATGAACTCGACCGTATCGATAATTTGCGCATGACGGAACGTTCTCTGAAAAAAGACGGCTACAGCATTGTTGCGGGCGCCGATGAAGCGGGCAGGGGTCCGTTGTGCGGTCCTGTCGTGAGCGCTTTTGTCGTTATGCCCGACGACTCCGATATCCTTTACGTCAACGATTCGAAAAAACTCTCGGAAAAGAAAAGAGAGGAACTCTACGAGAAGATAACGGCGCAGGCTGTTTCATTCGGCGTCGGAATAGTCGACAGCGATACCATAGACCGTATAAACATTCTCAATGCCACCAAGCTTTCAATGGAAAAGGCTCTTTCGGAGCTTAGCATGAAGCCCGATATGCTCATATTGGATGCAATTACAATAAATACCGATATACCGCAAAAAAGTTTTATCAAAGGGGACGCCAACCATTACCTTATTGCCGCGGCAAGTATTGTGGCGAAGGTCACCCGAGACCGCATAATGCAGGAGTATGCATTACAATATCCGCAGTACGATTTTGCGAAAAACAAGGGCTACGGCACTTATGAGCATATTCAGGCGATACGAGTACACGGAATGTGCCCCATACACAGAAGGACGTTCATCTCCCGTGAGATGCTTGCCAAGGTGCCCTCATCTCTGCTCGGCGTCAGGTACGAGAATGTTGCCGCGGAGTATCTGACAAAGCAGGGTTTTAAAATAATCGGACGCAACTACAAGCGTGAAGGCGGAGAGATAGACATAATATTCGAAGATAACGGCGCCACGGTGTTTTGCGAAGTTAAGGCGAGA
>CAYTMY010000028.1:0-10383 GCA_964439075.1 uncultured Lachnospiraceae bacterium
TCCGTGTGGTAAATACATCTTAATTTTTTCTGTTCATCGCCTTCATGCGCTGTTCTTTGTTGAGTATCTTCTTGCGTATCCTTAGGTTTTCGGGCGTTACCTCCAAAAGCTCGTCGTCCGCAAGAAATTCCATCGCCTCTTCAAGGCTGAGTATGTCGGGCGGGGACAGCTTCAAATTTTCATCGTGTCCCGCGGCTCTCATATTCGATAGCTGCTTTTTCTTGCATACGTTGAAAGCCAAATCCTCCGGTTTGTTGCATTTGCCCACGACCATTCCTTCATATACTTCCGTGCCCGGGCCGATGAACAGTATGCCTCTGTCCTGTGCGTTGAAAAGCCCGTATGCCACGGCATCTCCCGTTTCGAAAGCTATAAGGCTGCCTTGTCTTCTTCTCGAAATATCACCTTTGTACGGGGCGTAATTCTCGAAAATGCTCGCCATAATACCTTCGCCCTTCGTATCGGTAAGAAATTCGTTTCTGTAGCCGAAAAGTCCGCGCGTAGGCACGAGAAATTCAAGACGCGTGCGGCTTCCCATACTCGTCATCTTCACAAGCTCGCCTTTTCTCTGCCCCATTTTTTCTATAACTCCGCCTATGCATTCGTCGGGAACGTCCGCTACAAGGCGTTCTATCGGTTCGCACCTTTTGCCCTCTATCTCCCGTGTCAGCACATGAGGCGGCGATACCGCGAATTCATAGCCTTCTCTTCGCATTGTCTCTATAAGTATGGAAAGGTGCATCTCGCCTCTTCCCGCCACCGAAAATGCGTCTGTGGAGTCCGTATCGGCAACTTTCAGAGATACGTCTTTTAAGGTCTCCTTGTAAAGTCTGTCACGGATATTTCTCGAAGTAACATATTTGCCCTCGCGTCCCGCAAAGGGAGAATCGTTAACGGAGAAAGTCATCTCCATTGTCGGTGCGCTTATTTTTACGAACGTGACGGGTTTTATTGCGTTCACATCGCATATCGTGTCGCCTATGGTTATGTCCGAAATTCCCGAAAGTGCTATTATGTTGCCCGCCGTGGCCTTCTGTACGGCGACTCGTCCCAATCCTTCGAATTGATAGAGGTTGACAGCCTTTGCTTTTTTAAATTTTTCGGGTTCATGATAATTGCACACGGCTATCTCTTCGTTTTGATTTATCTCGCCCGAAATAATATTGCCTATTGCAATGCGTCCCACAAAATCGTTGTAATCTATCGCGGAAACCAACATGGAAAGCGGTTTGTTTTCCTCAGCTTTTGGCGGCGGAACTATTTTTATTATCGTGTCAAACAGCGGCGTTAGGTCGGTTCCGTCTTCAACGGGCGAGAACGACGCCGTGCCTTTTTTTGCGCAGGCGTATATAAAGGGCGACTCCAGCTGATCGTCGCTTGCTTCCAGGTCGATGAGGAGCCCGAGTATTTCGTTTTCGACTTCCGAGATCCTTGCGTCAGGACGGTCAATTTTGTTTATAACGACTATGACCTTGTGTTTCAACTCCAGCGCTTTAGAGAGAACAAAACGCGTCTGAGGCATAGGTCCGTCCGCTGCGTCTACGAGCAGCAATACTCCGTCCACCATTTTGAGTATTCGTTCTACCTCGCCGCCGAAGTCGGCGTGTCCCGGGGTATCGACTATATTTATCTTCGTATCGCCGTAATGCACGGAGGTATTTTTCGCGAGTATAGTGATGCCTCTTTCGCGCTCAAGGTCGTTGGAGTCCATTACCCTTTCCACGACTGTTTGATTTTCACGGTATACGCCGCTTTGTGCGAGCATTGCGTCAACAAGCGTTGTTTTGCCGTGGTCAACATGCGCTATTATGGCGATATTTCTGAGTTTATCCATATATATATTTTCCTTCTTTCGTGCTACAGCGGTATTCTGAAAAAATACCACATCAAAAAATTATAATACATATTCCTCTTATCGCAAAGACAAAGTTTCGATTTTTGCTCATTTATGGTATAATAAATCACTATTTAAGCTTTATTTCAATCATTTATCGTCATGGAGACAACAATATTGAACAAAATCACAGGCAGAATGTGGGCTGTATTTATCATAGCGGGTCTGGTAGGTCAGTTTGCATGGACTATCGAAAACATGTATTTCAACGTGTATCTGTACAATACCATTTCCACCGACCCGTTTATGATATCGGCAATGGTAGCGGCAAGCGCCGTGGCGGCTACCGCTACCACACTTTTGATGGGCGCTCTCTCCGATAAATCAGGCAGGCGTAAAATATTTATATGCGGAGGGTATATAATATGGGGGCTTTCCACGGCGTCCTTCGGCTTTATCACGGTAGAGAACGCCGCAAGGTGGTTTCCCGCGGCAAGCGCAGTATATGCTGCTGCCGTCATGGTAATAGTAATGGACTGTGTAATGACATTCTTCGGCTCCACTGCAAACGACGCCGCTTTCAATGCGTACATTACCGATTCTACTGCGCAGGACAACCGCGGCAGGGTGGAGAGCGTACTGGCGACGCTGCCGCTCATTTCAATGCTCGTTATTTTCGGCGGCTTCGACTTTCTCACGCAGCAGGGTAAATGGCAGCAGTTTTTTTCCATATTCGGACTGCTCGTAACGCTTACGGGTATAGCTCTGATATTTATTATTAAGGAAAAGCCTCTTCCCAAAAAAGAAGGCAATTACTTTGCCAATATAATATACGGTTTCCGACCTTCGGTTATTAAAAGCAATAAAATTCTGTACATAGCTCTTTGCGCTCTTTGCGTGTTTTCCGTAGCAGTGCAGATATTTTTGCCCTACCTCATAATATACATACAAAATTATTTAAAAATAGATAACTATGCATTGGTGCTCGGTATAGTGCTTATTTTCGCTTCTGTAATAAGCGTGCTTTCGGGAAAGATTCTCGACAAAAAAGGCAGGCTCAACTGTGTGTTGCCTGCGGGTATCGTTTTCTTTGCGGGGCTCTTGGGTATGTTTTTTGCGAGAGGAATGGTAGCGGTCATTATAGCGGGCTGTGTGATGATGAGCGGATATATGATACTTACCGCTATTCTTTCCGCTACCGTGCGCGACTTTACACCAAAGGCGGAGACGGGCTTGTTTCAGGGCATACGCATGATATTTGCGGTCATGCTTCCTATGATTATAGGACCGTTCATAGGAGCGGCAGTCATAGGCAACTCCGCGGAGACCTACACCGACTTAGGCGTTGTAAAAAGCGTGCCCACGCCGTATATATTCCTTGCGGCGGCAGTTGTACTGCTTGTCGTTATACCGTTTGTCGTCAAGCTCAAAAAAAGTTCCGCGAAGGATAACAAGTCTGTATGAGTATAATTATTGGGAGCATATTATGAAAACAGTATGGGGAGAACACCTTGACGAGAACAACATCCTTGCCGAATATCCTCGCCCTCAGCTCGTAAGAGAGTCATATTTGAACTTAAACGGGCTTTGGGAATATGCCTTTACGCAAGAAACCGAATTCCCGCAAAGCTATGAGGGCAGCATTCTCGTGCCCTTTTCACCCGAGTGCGAGCTCAGCGGAGTTATGCGGCAGCTAAAGCCGAGCGAATATTTGTGGTACAGAAAAAAGGTAGTTCTCAAAAACAGCTTTATTAAGGACAGTGCCAAGCTTCTTTTGCATTTCGGCGCCGTCGACCAAAGTGCGGTCGTTTACGTGAACAAAAAAGAGGTATGTGCTCATGAGGGCGGATATCTTCCCTTTTGTGCCGATATACTTCCTTTTATAAAAGAAAGCGCGTTATCCGGCGGAGATATTTCATTCGAGCTGACCGTAAGAGTCAGGGACTTGTCGGACACAAGCTATTATTCACGCGGAAAGCAAGCTTTGAAGCCGGGCGGTATATGGTACACGGCGCAAAGCGGTATATGGCAGAGCGTATGGTGCGAGGCTGTGTGTGACAATTACATTCAAAAGCTGAAAATAACGCCGCTCTTTGATGAGAAGTGCGTGCGTATACGAATAATAACCGAATCAGACGAACAAGCGCGGATATCGCTTGACGGGAAGCTCACGGAAACTTCGACCAATACCGACACGGTTATAGACCTTAATGACGTAAAGAACTGGACTTTCGAAACTCCGTATCTTTATTCGTTTACCGCAGAAACAGCGAACGATGCGGTAAAAAGCTATTTCGGTATGCGCAAATTTTCGGTCGATAAGGATGATGAGGGAGTACCCCGCCTTTTTTTAAACAATGAGCCGTACTTTCATAACGGACTTTTGGATCAGGGCTACTACAGCGACGGGCTGTATACCGCACCTTCCGATGAAGCTATGATATATGACATACAGACCGCAAAGGATATGGGTTTCAATATGCTGCGCAAGCATATAAAAATCGAGCCGCTGAGGTGGTACTACCACTGCGACAGATTGGGTATGCTGGTGTGGCAGGACATGGTAAACGGCGGCGGTAAGTACGACCCTCTCATCATAAGCACGCCGCTTGTGACGAATATTCATTTGAAGGATGATAAATACCGCCTTTTTGCGCGCGAGAGCGAAGCGGGCAGGCTTATGTATTTCAAGGAGCTTGAGGAAACGGTGGAGCTTTTGTATAATGTGCCTTCGTTGGCTATGTGGGTGACCTTTAATGAGGGATGGGGGCAGTTCGATGCAAAGAACGCGCTTGAACATGTTCTTGCTCTCGATACGACACGCACGATAGACCATGCAAGCGGTTGGCACGACCAATATATAGGAGAGCTGAAGAGTCTTCACGTATATTTTAAAAAATACGTACATAAAGCCGACAAACAGGGCCGTGCGGTCGTGTTGAGCGAATTCGGCGGTTATAATTTAAAAACGGAGGGGCATAGCTTTTCCGACAAAAATTTCGGCTATTCGGCAAGCAAGACCTCCGAGGGCTTCTTTGAGAAATTCCGCAGGTTGTACAACGAGCAGATAAAGCCCGCCGTGCAAAAGGGGCTTGCGGCAAGCGTATATACGCAGCTTACGGATGTGGAGGACGAGCTGAACGGGCTTATCACCTACGACCGCAGGCAGCTCAAAGTTCCCGCAGAACAAATAAATTCCCTTATGAAGGACATAAATATAAATACCCGAAAAAGGAGATGATACTTATGCATATAAAAAGATTTACCGCAGGACCGGTGATGACAAATTCGTACGTGGTGAGTGAAAACGGCGAAGCGCTCATAATCGACGCGCCCATACGTGATGAACGATTGATAGATTACGTAAAACGTGAAAAGCTCACCGTAAAGGGGATAGTACTCACGCATGGTCACTTCGACCACATAATGGGAGCCGAGGATTACCGCAGAGAATTCAAGGCTCAAATATATGCGGGAATCAAAGAAAGACCGATAGTGGAAAACGGCGAAAAAAACGGCAGCAGTATGTTTTTGGGCAGACCGATGAGCGGAGTGAAGCCCGACGTGTATTTGAAGGAGGGCGACAGTATATCCGTGGGAAATATCGCTTTTAAGGTATACGAAACACCCGGTCATACGCCGGGAGGTATATGTTTGTATACGGAGGGAACTCTATTTTCGGGAGACACGCTGTTTCATCTCAGCGTGGGAAGAACGGATTTTGAGGAAGGCAGCTATCCCGAACTTGTAAACAGCATTCGCGGCAAGCTTTATGCTTTGCCCGATAATACCGACGTTTATCCCGGGCACGAGGAGATGACGCGGATAGGCTTCGAAAAAGAAAACAACAGCGTAGTGAGGTTTTAGCTGAAAATTGCTTGATTATATTTCCAACGACAAGATAAATGCGGCTCATCTTAAAGAGGTGGAAAATATGTTTGCCGCCTCTCTGGCAAAAAAAGGGCTTTCCGATATGAGCGTGAAGTTTACGCATACGCCGAACTGCGTATACGCGTACGGTGAGCACACGGCGTACAGCGTGCCTGCCGATATACCTTACAGGGCTTCCAAAAATGCTCTGTACGGACTTTTGTCTACGTTGACGGGAGAAACAAAGGCGTGGGGCGCCATGACGGGAGTGAAACCCGTGAAGCTGTATGTGATGTGCATAGAAGCGGGCTTTACCGATAGGGAAGCGTATTCGTGCTTGAAAAGGTATTTTTCGATAAGCGAGCCGAAGCTTGATTTGATAAGAATTTGCGCCGAAAATCAGATGAGCAGACTTTATGCGCCGCAGAACAGTTTTGCGCTGTACGTGCACATACCGCTTTGCGTGTCCAAATGCACTTACTGTTCGTTTCCTTCCGAAGTGTGCGTACAGGGCTCGGAACTCTGTGAAGACTACTTAAACGCCCTTCTTTACGAGCTTGACTCGCTTAGGGTTTATGCCGAGCGCAACGAGCTTTTCTGCGACTGCGTATATATCGGCGGAGGAACGCCGAGCATATTGAGCGCGGAGCAAATAAGCCGTTTATTGAAGTGTGTAAAGCTCATTGCGCCCGATGCGGCTGAAGTGTGCTTTGAAGCGGGCAGAAGCGATACTGTCGGCGAAGAAAAATTGACTGTCATGAAAAGCGGCGGAGTGAGCCGCATATCATTAAATCCTCAAACGACAAACGACGCGACTCTTGCGAAAATAAACCGCCTGTGTGATACAGAGGCTTTTACGAACGCTTATGAAATTGCCCGCAAGGTGGGTTTTGAGAGTATAAACTGCGATATTATCTTCGGTCTTGAGGGAGAGGATACCGCCGATTTTGCCCGCAGTATGAACGATATAATAAGCCTTGTGCCCGAAAACATAACTTTGCATTCACTGTGCAAAAAGAAAACGAGCCTCATGGAAACGAGTGAAATAGAAAGTAACGAGTTGCCCTTGTGCGCCTATCACGACGAGGCAAGAGCCGTGCTTGCACAAAAGGGGTATATGCCATACTACGCATATCGTCAGCAGCACGCCGTCGATAACGCCGAAAATACGGGCTATGCCCGCTCAGGCAAAGCATGTACCTACAATATACGCATGATGGGCGAAAAGCAGAGTATACTATCAGCGGGGGCGGGCAGCACCACAAAGATATTTTCAGAGCAAAAGGGTATATACCGAAGCATATATAACATGAAAAATACTTCGTTG
This sequence comes from uncultured Lachnospiraceae bacterium, assembly GCA_964439075.1. Taxonomy (GTDB): domain Bacteria; phylum Bacillota; class Clostridia; order Eubacteriales; family Anaerofustaceae; genus CAYTMY01. Next base: position 7,032 of record CAYTMY010000028.1, read on the forward strand.
TATATACGCGACATAAAAAACATTACCGCCAAAAAACTTGCCTCTATGGAAAAAATAATGCTGGAATTCAAGGAGGAAGAACCTACAGTATATTTTTAAATTCTCATCATAATTGAATTTAATACTGATTAAATAAAAAATAATCAAAAAATATATTGACAAATTTTCTCGTTTGTGTATAATAAAAGCATAAGGAAGGCAAAATGAAAAGCCGACCTAACAAAAAGGCGCTCCGCCGCCGTCATTGGGAAAAAAAGAAAAATAGTGAAAACAGCGCAGAATAGTGAATGCCCTTAAAAAAGGTAATGAAGGAAAAGCGCCGAAAAAGTTCTTTAAAATGAGGCAACCGTAAAAGGAAAAAATGTATAGATTTTCCATGCGGCAAGTACCTTTCCCGAAAAAGATGAAAAGAAGCGGAAATGTAAAAAGGGTGTTTCGCCACCGAAGAAAAAGCGCGAAAAAAACGAACGCTCCCTTAAAAAAGGAGCGTTCACCATCCTCTCGAAGAACAAAATGCAGTCTCTTCGTCAAAAGCTCTCTTAAATTATTTTAAGAGAGCTTTTTAAATGCGCTTTATTTTTGTTTTTCAAAAAAGATAATTCTTAACAAATTCTTCCTCGGGAAGAGGTTTGGAGTAATAGTAACCTTGTACTATCTCGCAGCCGTGTTCGCGCAGAAATTCGAGTTGCTGCGTCGTTTCGATGCCCTCCGCCACAGCTGTAATGTGCATATCCTGCGCAAGTTTTAGCGTATGGGCGATAATGGTATCCGCACGGGCGTTTTGAGCGAAACCTTCGAGGAATTCGCGGTCAAGCTTAATGGTATCGACTTGTATATCCTTTAGCATATTCAGCGAGGAATATCCGCTGCCGAAATCGTCGATGGCGACGGAAAAGCCGTTCAAATGCAGTTGGTGTATCATATTTTGCAGGATATCGTTTTCCACCAAAAACGCGGTTTCCGTCAGTTCTATTTCCAAAAGCTCATGCGGCACTTCATATTTATCCGCTATTTGGGCAACTTGAACGGGAAAGTTAGTATCATACAGATGTACGCGTGAAAAGTTGCTCGATATCGGATATACAGGGAGACCCTCGCTGATGCAACGGTTTAAAAAAATACATACAAGCTCCAAAACGTAGTAGTCCAGTTTCTTGATGAAGCCCTTACGCTCGAGCGCTTCGATGATGGGGCTTGCGGATATTACTGAACCGTCGGCTTCTATACGCCGCACCAAAGCCTCCGCGCCTGCGAGTTTTTCCGTTTTCAGATTTATCTTAGGTTGAAAAAAGATAACGTATTCATTGTTTTCGAGCGATTTTTCAAAGCCCGAAAGCCAAACGACCTCCTGCATTTGAAGTTCGTGCAGGGTTTTGTCGTACACGGCTATATTATTTTCGTAGTTGCCCTTTACCGTGCGTTTTGCCATAGCCGCATGGTTCCGCAGCGAAGTAACGGGCTGCGTGCGGTCGGTTATTTCCACTATGCCGTAACTCAACAGCAGCATATTGTCCGTCATACGCTTGCGCACAGAACTGTCTGCTTCACGAACTCGGTTGATAATGGCATCGAAAGAGTCTGCGCGTAGCATACACACAAAGTGGTCCGCCTCCTGGCGTGCATACAGTTCATCGCTTCTGCAAAAGGAGGTGAGCATTTCCGCTATCCGCTTGAGCATTCTGTCTCCCTCAGCCACTCCGTTTGTCGCATTATACTGACTGAAAAAATTCACGTCGAAATCCACAATGGCATAAGTTTGTTTGTCGTCCGGTTTAAGGAGCATTTCCGTGCATTTGTCATCAAAGCCCTTTGCGTTGAGCAGCCCTGTCAATTCGTCGGTGTAAGCCCGCTGTTCAAGAAATTTTGCCTTAAATGCCTGTTGGCGCAGTGATTGAGTCCATCTTATAATTCCAATCGATACGATAAGCGCAAATAGAAATATGCCTATATAAAAACCCGAAGAATATCCGTTGCGCAGCATGTTCAGCTTATTGTTCGCATAGAAGTCTATGAGAGACACTCCTTCCGAAACGGTAAATACCGTTATGGCGGGAAGCCCACAGAATAAAGGTCGCTATGCCGATAAGCCCGATAAGCGCCAAGAGGATGCTCACTACGATGAGCGTTGCATTTTCCCACAACAGATAAGATATTGCGTCATTGCGGCTTGCAATAAGAAAGCGGTAGGGAGCAAGTCCGGTTCTTTCTCCTATGGGAGTAAGCTCCACAACTATGGTTTTGCCGCCTGCGTCGTCGGGAAGGCTTGCTATGTTCCAAACGGAGCCGACGCCGTGCCCGTAAACGCGCTGCGGCGTTTCTGCGTAGGTATATACGTTTATTCCGTCGACATATACCCGTACGGTTTCATTTTTTGTCTGAAAAAACAATGACATATTGTCGGGCAGTGTTTCGGGCAAAAGATTCACAAGGCGAAGCGTCTTGCCTATACTGTCCGAGGCCGGTCGCGAAGGTTCGGAAAGTGCGATGTTTTCGGGTTGAGCTTCAAGCGCCCAGCCCTCCGAAAATACAAGAGGTTTTGTGCGCTTCAGCAGCGTATTTTCAAGATACGAGTTTGCCGCAAAGAAACAAACGGCAAAAAAAGCGCATAATAAAGCCAACAGAAAAAACAAATGCGAAAAATGTTTGTTCCCGACAGTGTTTACGCTTTTATCCATGATGTTCTCACTTTTCATTGTTCGGTATGTTTATTTATTATTGAAATTATATCACATTTTTACGTTCATTATTACAAACGATATATTTAGATTTCTTTGTTTTATAAGTAAGTTTCGGGTAAACTCATTTGTTGTTGTTTCTGTAAACCAGGCGTATATCCGCCATATTCGGTATTTCAAAGGTAAGATTACTCGTAATTTCCCCTGCCTGAGCTATTATCTCCGAGCGCCGCGGTTCGTCCACATCCAAAATCTTTAAGTGCAGTTTATTGTATTCGTCGAGTATCTCGCTGAGAGTCATGTCAAGGTCGTTTTCCACGCGCCCTTTTATCAGAGTGAGCATGGAGGCTACAAATATGCGCGCGTAGGAACGAAGTATCCTGTCGGAAACATCTAGCTTTAAATGACGCGCCTGCTCCTTGAAGTGGTTATAATCGGAGTCTATCAGATTTTTTTCGAGTATGTTTTCACATATCATTTCATAATAAAAACGGCGCGGCTGATTGTCCTCCAAGAAAATCATGCCCCACAAGCGTATATGGGTAGAGTCGCGCAGTATCTTATTTCCCTCTATCATAGGTTCTATCTTTTTTGTTACTTCGTCGTTGAAACGCATAAGAAACTCTCTGCAAATAATGCCCGCAAGCTCCGCTTTGTTTTGAAAATGGTAAGTTATT
>CAYTMY010000029.1:0-10271 GCA_964439075.1 uncultured Lachnospiraceae bacterium
ATAGTCAATAAGCGTTATATGCCTGTCTCGGAGATTCTTTTCAAAATATTTTGTCACGCTCAACCGAAGTCCGAAGCCCTGTTTCGCAAATACAAATATACCCTCCTCTTTAAGCGCATATTCGTAATCATTTTGATACAGTTCCTCAAAAGCGCTCTGCTCACAAATGATAAACCTGTCATAGCGTCTCGATATTACCAAAGAATGGATATTGTAATCCCACACTGTTTTGTTCTTATCGTCTGCAAGAGCTGATACATCCTCCATGCTTGCGCCGCTTATATCGGCGTGTATACCGAAACATACAGCCGTCTTTTTGATAAAAGCGTAACGAACCGCTCTCGGAGCATTGAAAAAAACGTTATAATTTGTTTCAACGCTGTTTTCATTTTGCGAGTACTTGAGTTTTTCGGCTTCAAGCAAAGCAAGACTGCTGTAGTCGCGCGCGGTTTGACACAAAGCAGCGACGTTTTTCGCAAATGCCGCATTTTCTTTTTTTATGAGAGGCAGTATTTCATTTCTCACTCTGTTTCTGAAATAGTCGTTTTTAAAATTACTTTCGTCTTGTACAAAAGGTATTCCGTTGCTCTTGATAAAGTCCGATATCTCACTTTTTTCAAAGCACAACAGAGGTCTGATTATCTTACCGCGCTTTGAGGGTATTCCGCAAAGCCCGTCGATACCGCTGCCTCTTATAAGATGCATTATTACCGTTTCGGCATTGTCGTCGGAATGGTGCGCTGTAGCTATCTTATCAAAGCATTCTTCAAGAGAGCTTATAATAGCGTATCTTTCGTTTCGACCCGCCTGTTCTTCGGAAATACCCTCTTTTTTTGCAATAGCGGCTATATCTCTGCGGTACATATATATATTTACGCCCAAGCTGTCGCACAAAGCTTTTGCGAAATCCGCATCGGAGGAGGATTCCTTGCGAAGGCAATGGTCGAGATGAAAAGCTTCTATATGAAGCTTATATTTATCCTTTATACTCAGGAGCAAATACAAAAGAAACACGGAATCCTCGCCGCCCGAGAGTGCTAAAAGAACCCTTTCGTTTTCCGAAATGAGTCCGTTTTTCATTATGAAAGCCTCAAACCGTGCGGTTTGCCGACAATTTTCCGATTTTTTTACGCTCGGTATATATGATAATGACATAACGATATAATTTTAACTTCTTTCAAATCATTATACAATAATTATAAGTTAATAATATTTATAAACGCAAACGATAAATTTAAGCTGTATGCTATAATACTATAAAAAATAACACAGACATCATTTTCAGAGGTAGATATGGGTTTATTAAGTAAGCTGTCCGACAATCTGGATTCCAGAGAACTTAAAAAATACAACAAAACCATGCAGAGCGTTTTGTCTTACGACAATGAATATGCCGAGTTGAGCGACGATGAACTTAAAGGCAAGACCGCATTATTCAAACAAAGGTTTTCAAACGGAGAGTCTCTCGACGAGCTTTTGCCCGAAGCTTTTGCCGCGGTAAGAGAAGCTTCGCAAAGAGTACTCGGCATGAAGCATTTTCCCGTACAGATAATGGGCGGAATAATACTGCATCAGGGAAATATCGCGGAAATGAAAACGGGCGAAGGTAAAACTCTTGTCGCCACTCTTCCCGTTTATCTGAACGCGCTCAGCGGAAAAGGTGTTCATGTAGTTACGGTAAACGATTACCTTGCCACGCGTGACGCACAGTGGATGGGACAAATATATAAATATCTCGGCATGAGCGTAGGGCTTGTAGTGCATGGTATGACCCCCCCCGAGAAAAAAGAAGCTTACAATGCGGATATAACCTACGGCACAAACAACGAATACGGCTTTGACTACCTGAGGGACAACATGGTGGTTAACAAGACAAATACAGTACAAAGAGCGCTCAACTATGCCGTCATTGACGAAGTAGACTCAATTCTCATCGACGAAGCCAGAACGCCTCTCATCATTTCGGGCAGCGGAACGGAAAGTACAAAAATGTACAATTTGTGTGATACGTTCGTATCGAGGCTGAAAAACGAGCAGGATTATACTATAGAAGAAAAGGATAAAACCGTCACCCTCACAGAGGAGGGCGTGCAAAGAGCGGAAAACCATTTCCGAGTTGAAAACTTAAGCGATTTGTCAAACATGGAACTTTTGCACCATATAAATCAGGCGCTGAAGGCACGTTACATTATGAAGCGCGATGTCGATTATGTCGTAAATAACGGAGAAATAATCATAGTCGATGAATTTACGGGCAGACTCATGCCCGGCAGACGCTACAACGAAGGTCTGCACCAGGCTATTGAGGCAAAGGAGCACGTACGAGTAGCCAAGGAATCAGTAACTCTCGCAACGATAACTTTCCAGAATTATTTCCGCATGTACGACAAAATAAGCGGAATGACGGGTACGGCAAAGACGGAGGAACGTGAATTCAAGACCATTTACAATATGGACGTAGTATGCGTACCCACAAACAAGCCCATGATAAGAAAAGATATGAACGATTCGGTATACAAGACCGAAAAAGGCAAATTCAACGCCGTTATTGAGGATATAAAAGAGCGCCACGCTACGGGGCAGCCCGTGCTTGTGGGAACCATATCTATAGAAAAATCGGAACTTCTGAGTAAAATGCTGAACAAGCACGGCATAAAACACAATGTACTTAACGCCAAAAACCACCAAAGAGAAGCCGAAATCATTGCAAACGCAGGTCAGGCTCAAGCAGTTACCATATCGACAAATATGGCAGGCCGAGGTACGGACATAGTCCTCGGGGAGGGCGTTGTGGAAAAAGGCGGACTTCATATCATAGGCACGGAACGCCACGAAAGCAGACGTATCGACAATCAGCTTCGCGGACGTGCGGGACGTCAGGGAGACCCGGGCTCAAGTCAGTTTTTCATATCTCTTGAGGACGACCTTATGAGAATGTTCGGTTCCGAACGTTCTATGGTATTAGTCGATAGAGTAGGGCTCGACGAAGATCAGCCAATAGAAGCGAAAATGCTCACAAAGGGTATCGAAAACGCACAAAAAACCGTAGAAGGAAGAAACTTCGGAGTACGAAAATACGTTCTGCAATACGACGACGTTATGAATAAACAACGCGAAGTCATCTATGCACAGCGAAGAAGAGTTCTTGAGGGAGAAGACATAAGCGGCACCATTGACGATATGATAAAAGAAGTGTGTGAACGCTATGTCAATACGTATACGACAGAAGTCGGCGACGACGAGGTTTGGGACGTAAACAAAATCAGCGAAAAATTCAAGACCGCCTTTGGGGTCGACGTATCGCTTGAATCGAGCATGGAACCCGAACAAATGTCAGAAGCTTCGTACGAAAAAATGCTTGAAGCAAGGCTCAAAAAGGAAGAGGAAATAGGCGCAGAGCAGATGCGCCAAATAGAACGCCTTATCCTTTTGCGAGTCGTGGACAGCAAATGGATGGATCACATAGATAATATGGACCAGCTCCGACAGGGCATCAATCTGCGCGCTTACGGACAAACCGACCCCGTACAGGCATATACGCAGGAGGGCTTTGAAATGTTCGAAACCATGAATGATGCTATTATCGAGGAAACGGTACGGCTTATGTATAACTTTGAGCTGAAGCAGGCTCAGGAACAGCAGCCCGACGATTCCAAAATTCCCGTTATGTCCGCAGAGAAAACCGAAAGTAAAACAGTAAAAAAGAATAATACGGGAGATAAACCCATTGCCAAAAACGCAAAATGTCCCTGCGGAAGCGGCAAAAAATACAAGCAATGCTGCGGTAAGGACTTGTTTAAGGACTAAATCAAAAGAAACGATACCAAAACGAAAGGAAGTGATATTTTGTTATTTATCGATGAGATAAAAGCCGAACATGAGAAGATAAATACACAGATAAACGAAATGGGGTGTTCACTTTGACGTTGCGGCTTTAAAAGAAAAGGAAGCCTCTCTCGAAAGTGTTATGAATGCATCAGACTTTTGGGAGGACGCAGATAAAGCCAACAACTTACTCAAAGAACTCAAACTCATACGCGCAAAGATAGCTTCGTACGAAGAAGTTGCAAATTTGAGCGAAGAAGTGGGTATACTTATAGAGATATATCAGGACGAGCAATCGGAGGAAAATGAAAATGAGTTGAGTTCCCAGTTCAAACAGCTCAATCAAAAACTCGATTCCTTTACTCTTGCGACCCTACTAAACGGAGAATATGACCCGAACAGCGCCATACTTTCCATACATCCCGGAGCGGGCGGCACCGAATCCCAGGATTGGGCGGACATGCTGTTGAGAATGTATACCCGATTCGGGGAAATATGCAATTACAAGGTAACTATGCTCGACTACCTACCGGGCGACGTAGCGGGCATAAAGAGCGTATCACTCTTGTTTGAGGGAATAAACGCATACGGATATTTAAAGGCGGAAAAAGGTGTTCACAGGCTGGTACGCATTTCTCCGTTCGATTCCGCCGGCAGAAGGCACACATCATTTGCTTCCGTCGACGTGATGCCTGAAATAACGGAGGATGTTGACATCGATATCGACCCCAAGGATCTGAAAGTGGATACTTACCGTTCAAGCGGCGCGGGCGGGCAGCATGTAAACAAGACCGATTCCGCCGTAAGAATAACTCATATACCCACAGGGATCGTTGTGGCGTGCCAAAACGAGAGAAGTCAGCATCAAAACAAAGAAGTTGCAATGAAGATACTCACCTCAAAGCTGACGGAACTCATGCACAGCGAGCATAAGGAAAAATTATCCGACCTGCAAGGTGACTACGGACAAATAGCGTGGGGCAATCAAATACGCTCCTATGTATTTCATCCGTATACGATGGTGAAAGACCACAGAACGAATTATGAAACGGGAAACCTGCGCGCCGTAATGGACGGTGAACTAATGCCCTTCATCGAGGCATATCTCAGAGCGAATATAGGAGATGCAAAATGAGCGATCTATGCGATTTGAACTGTGCGGACTGCGCGGAAAACTGCGCAGAAGAACAACAATACATTATAATAGAGGACAATAAAAACCGTTTCATAGCGGCTGTGGCTTCAGAGGACAATATGGTGGCGCAGTCTCTTGATAAATGCGCTGTGTATATTACATTTGAAATAAAAGAAAAGCATATAATATCGGAGGGAATAGTATTCGCCTCCGACGCCGAACAGCACGGAGGACTTGCCGAATATCTATGCAAGCTCGGCGTCAAAGCCGTAATTTGCAATTCAGCCGACAAGACAACCGAGAATTTACTTAAAGAAAATGATATACACGTTTACACAAATTTCCGAGGCAGCACAAAGTTTGCGATAAAAACCTTCGTAAATAATTATCTTTAAAGAAAGAAGCGTTCTTTCAAAGAACGCTTCTTTTATTACTTAACTTTTTCCCTCAATATATTGTTCGACTACTACGCCTGCTTCATGGAGCAGTTCCAATGCAAGTTTATCGGGATATTCGCCTTTATAAACAATTCTTTTTATACCCGCGTTTATCAGCATTTTACTGCACAATATGCAGGGAGAATCAGTGATATATATCTCGCTGTTCTCTATGCTCACGCCGTGTATGGAGGCTTGTATAATGGCGTTTTGTTCCGCATGTATGCCGCGGCAAAGTTCATGGCGCTCACCCGATGGCACATGCAGTTTTTCTCTTAAGCACCCCACCTGGTCGCAATGGAACACTCCTCTGGGCGCGCCGTTATAGCCTGTGGATATGACCTGTTTGTCTCTTACGATAATAGCGGCTACCTGTCTTCTCATGCAAGTGGATCTCGTTTTGATAAGCTCAAGCAGATCCATAAAATATTTATCCCAACTCGGTCTCATGTCATGTCTCCTGTTTGTTTTTTTTCATTATATCAGAAAATATCAAAATACGACAAAAAATTTGATTTTGATATGCATATCAAAGTATTATCGTCTCATCGGCTGCCTTAAATAGTCTGTTGCGGTACGCCTTACCTATCCCTTCATCGTGAGGACACATGGCGTATATTGCCGATATGCCGCATTCATCACAATAACGAAGATGCGAAAACAAGCTCTTTGCGGCCGTTTGAGGGGTATCAATACTCCCCAATGAAAGAACCAATGCATTGTCGGGCTTTTCCGCTTCATCGAAAATGAGCGCGGCGCATTTGCAGTCGGAAGCATCCGCAGCTTTTTTTATATAGTCGGCCGTTTTGTTCATATCACCGCATACACATATCACTTTTGCTTCGGGCTTATAATGGCGGTACTTCATACCGGGAGCTTTGGGAACGGAGGAATCGCTTGACTCCGCGGAGTAATATACAGGCTTTCCCGTTACCTTGCTAATCATTTCAGCGCTGACAGCACCCGGTCGGAGTATAACTATCCGTTCCGAACTCATATCCACCACTGTGGATTCCAAACCCACGGTAGAATCCTCTCCCGCAAGAATGATATCCGCTCTTCCGTTTAAATCGTGTATAACATGCTCTGCCTTTGTAGGAGAAGGTTTGCCCGATATATTCGCGCTTGGCGCCGCAATGGGTACTCCGCATGCTTTGATAAAATCGTGCGCCTGCTTTTGCGATGGCATCCTTACGGCTACCGTCGGCAAAGAAGCGCTGACGTTATAGGCAATAACGCTTCTCTTTTTGAGTATTACGCTTATCGGTCCCGGCATAAATGCGTCGATAACCATGCGGGCGGCTTGCGAGATATCCTCCGCAACGGCGCTTACATCGCCTTTGCTTGCAATATGTACTATGAGCGGGTTATCGTTGGGACGCCCCTTTGCCTGAAATATTTTATCGACTGCGCCTTCATCAAAGGCATTCGCACCCAAGCCGTATACGGTTTCCGTGGGAAACGCCACTATGCCGCCGCGCAAAATACACTCGGCAGCGGAATGTATATAGAAATTGTAATTATTCTCATCGGACATATCATATATTTTTGTATCACACATTATTATCGCCTTGCTGATGCGGCACTTTAGCGCCGGCACTTTACTTTTTAGGTTTACTTTTACCATAAATTATGATAAAATTATATCACTTTAATCAGTTGTTTTCCATATATCAAAGATCCTATCATCGTATATTTTTGATTCTTAACTTTTAATTATATTTCTTTTGATTGATCCACGGAGGTACATTTGGACAAAAAATATTCAGAACTTACACTGGCAGAACTGCGCGCGGCCGCAAAGGAAAGCGGCATACCGAAAATAAGCAAAATGTCAAAACAAGAACTTGTAGACGCGCTCACTCAACAAGCTGCGGCAGACGGCAAAAGATATGCAAAACTAAAGGATCCCATCGACGAAGCGGTGGAAATGACGGGAACCGTACAGATACTCCCCGAGGGCTTCGGCTTCCTTAAAACCCCGCAGATGAAATCGACCGAGGAATACGCTTATGTATCGGCATCGCAGGTGCAAAAATTCAAGCTTATGTCGGGCTTTGAGATAAGCGGCAAAGTACGTCCTCCTAAGGAGGGGGAAAAATACTATGCGATGCTCTTCGTGGAAAAGGTAAACGGCAGAACGACTCAGGAGATAATCGAAGAAGAAAACAAAAAAATGTCGGCTTCGCACTCGAAGGACATGTCGGAATACGAGAAGTCTCATGAAGGCGTTCTTGAAATAAATCCCGACGGCTTCGGCTTTATGCGCACAAACAATTATATGTCGGGCGATGACGATATATATGTTTCTCCGTCGCAGATACGAAAATACAAACTCAAAACGGGAGACAGCATCCGCGGAAGAATACGCATATCGGGCGAAAACGAAAAATACGACGCACTTCTGTATGTGGAAAAAGTCAACGGAATGACCCCAGAAAGCATAGTAAACAGAAAAGATTTCGACCGTCTGATACCTATTTTCCCCCAGAAGAAAATAAAACTTGAAACAAAACAGAATATTCTTTCCACACGTATGCTCGATATCTTCGCACCTATCGGCAAAGGACAAAGAGGGCTCATTGTTTCGGCGCCAAAGGCGGGAAAGACGATAATCCTCAAGCAGATAGCAAACGCCATTGAGGAAAACAGCCCCGAAACAAAGCTCATCATCCTCCTTGTAGCCGAACGCCCTGAGGAAGTGACCGACATTCAACGCAGCATTAACGCAGACGTGGTATTTTCCACCTTCGACCAAAAACCCGCAAACCATATAAAGGCGGCGGAGATCGTACTTGAGCGTGCCAAAAGACTTGTGGAAAGCGGACAGGACGTAGTAATACTCGTGGACAGCATAACGAGGCTTGCCAGAGCAAACAATCTTGTTGTGGTGCCTTCGGGAAGGACGCTTTCCGGCGGACTCGATCCCGAAAGCTTATATTTCCCCAAGAAGTTTTTCGGAGCCGCAAGGAATATCGAAAACGGCGGCTCGCTGACGATACTTGCGACGGCGCTTGTCGATACGGGCAGCCGTATGGACGACATGATATATGAGGAGTTTAAAGGAACGGGCAACATGGAAGTGCACCTCGAAAGAGAGCTTGCCGAAGCGAGAATTTTCCCCGCAATAAATATCCTGCGTTCGGGAACACGCAGAGAAGACTTGCTGCTTTCGGAAGAAGAGATGTCCGCCGAATTCGCAATAAGAAAAGCTTTCGCCTCAAAAGGCAGCGCGGGTTTTACCGACAGCGTGATACAATCTATGCTGAAGACGAAGTCAAATGCGGAATTCGTGAAAATGGTAATGAAAAATCATTCAAAAGACTGATGTTGCAATTTATTTATGTTGCAAAAATATAAATAAAAGGTTTACATACGCAAAATAAACTGATATAATTCAAAGGCTGTAATAAAGCAAATGATAAACATGAGGTGAAATTATGAAGGAAGGCATACATCCGAATTATCACAAGTGTGTAGTACGATGCGCATGCGGAAATACCTTCGAAACCGGTTCCACAAAAGATGAGATCTCAGTCGAAATTTGTTCGGCATGTCATCCGTTTTACACCGGCAAGCAAAAACTCGTAGATACGGGCGGCATGGTCGGTAAATTCAAGAAGCGCTATGGAATCAAAGACGAAGAAGCAAAATAATAGATAATTCAAAAGTAAAAAAACGCCTTTAAGGCGTTTTTTTATTTATCCGCTATCAAGCCGTTTAATTTTTCGTTCTTTTCTATCAGATACGATAAAGGTATGCCCAAAAGGTAAATGCTGAGTGCTTCGGACAAAGCCAGGTAAAGCGCGGTCTCAAAATATATTCCCATCGCACGAGCCTCTATGCATATAACGAGCGCCACAAGAAGCGCATTAACAACAACAAAAGGTATTCCCGCCAAATATCTGTTTTTTATTCTCGCTCCCATGAGAGCCGCTATGAGTGTTGCGAAAGAGCCGAGAAGCATGTCAAGCAAGCCGTACGGGCTTATGATGTTTGTGAGCAAACATCCCGCAAACAGACCCCACGGAGCAGCCTTGGTAAAGAGAACCAACATACTGAGAGCTTCTGCCACCCTAAGTTGCAGAGGACCGAAGCTGAGCGGTTTAAGAAGCAGCGATATCAGACAATATGCCGAGGCAATAACCGCTGCTTTTACTATTCTTTCCGTATTTGCGCTGCCTTTCATAACGTATCCTCAAAGTGATTTAAATTAGATTATAACATGAAGACTTATTTGTTACAATATTGTTGTTTTTTCTTTCAATAAACAACATTATTTGATATAATCAGAAAGCATAAGTTTTACACGGAGGTTGTTGCGTAATGACACGATACGGCTTTGTTTTGAGCTCGGACGGTTCTAAAAGTTCCTTCGAGATCGGCGCATGGAAAGCGCTGCGCGAACTGAATTTCGATATAACCGCCGTAACGGGTTCATTTGTGGGAGCTCTCAATGCCGCGCTTATAGCACAAGGTGACTTTGAGCGTGCCGTACGCTTTTGGAGAAATGTTTCGTCAAAAAGCCTTCTCGGAGTAAACAGGCATATCGCGCAAAGATACACCGAGGAATGGTCGCGCACAGACACAAAAGCCTTCAAAAAGAATTATATGATGTACGTCAACGGAAGAACCGAAGAACTCGACCCTCTTCGCGACGTTATAGAATTGTTTATAGATGAAAAACTCGTACGCAAGTCGAAGACGGATTTCGGTTTTGTGTCGATATCTCTTCAAACGCTCGAAGCCGAACTTATAACCTTAAAAAAAATCCCGAACGGCAAGCTGTGCCAGTATTTGCTTGCGGCGGCTTGTTTCCCTCAGATAACGCAAACCAACCGTGCGGCAGATCCGCAGTTTTCCTCACAGTATTC
>CAYTMY010000030.1:0-6377 GCA_964439075.1 uncultured Lachnospiraceae bacterium
CGCAAAAAAGTAAATTGACAAAAAAATCAGTAAAAAGGTAAATATAAATTAAATAATTACAAGGATTTGAAATGCTTGAAACAATTTATAGCATTAATGATATGGAAAGTGGAATAATGGACAAATTGTTCGTTTAATGGTTGATATGGCAAAAAAGAAAACAATTAAATGGGAGCCTGAAGACTTTGAACTTGAAATGACTACGGTTTGGAGCTTTCCAAAACGCGGCGACTGGGCAACACATGATGCAAAATGGCGGGGAAATTGGTCTCCGTATATTCCCCGAAACATTCTTCTTCGTTATTCTCAAGAGGGTGATATAGTGCTTGATCAGTTTGCCGGTGGAGGAACAACCCTCGTAGAGGCTAAGCTGCTTAACCGAAATATAATAGGTATTGATGTTAATGATATTGCCATTGAGTGCTGCAAAGAGAAAATCAACTTTGAACACGAAGGCGCTAACGGCAAGGTTGAAATACATAAGGGAGACGCACGAAATCTTGATTTTATAACAGATGAAAGTATCGACTTAATATGTACTCATCCCCCTTACGCCAATATAATCGCTTACAGCGAAGATATTGATGAGGATTTATCCCACTTGAAAGTGCCGGAATTTCTTGAGAAAATGAAAAAGGTAGCTGCCGAAAGTTACCGTGTTTTGAAAAAGGACAAGTTCTGTGCTGTCCTTATGGGAGACACCCGAAAAAATGGCTGTGTCATTCCGATGGGCTTTGAAGTTATGAAAATCTTCGAAGCAGCCGGATTCAAGACAAAAGAAATTATTATTAAAGAGCAGCATAACTGCAAAGCTACAGGATATTGGAAAACAAACAGTGTAAAATATAACTTTTTACTATTGGCGCATGAGTATTTGTTTGTATTCAAAAAAAAGAAAAAATAAACAGTATAAGCATCATTCTTTACTTGTTGTATGATCTTGTGCCGGTAATCTTTTTTCACGCCTCCCTCAACAACCCATGTTCCCTGAACGAATAATAATCTTCTCCGCCTATTATTATATGGTCGGTTATATTTATGCCTACTATTTTTCCCGCCCGCACAAGCTCTTTGGTAATGGTTATGTCATCCGGGCTCGGCGTAGGGTCGAAGGAAGGGTGGTTGTGTACCAGTATAATGCGATAGGCGCTTTTTGTTATCGCTTGCTTAAACACTTCGCGCGAATGCACCAAGGAAGCGTTTACCGTGCCTATTGAAACGGTCTCCACCGAAATGATATGGTTTTTTGTATTAAGCAGCACCGCGCAGAAATGCTCCCTGTCAAAGGAAATCATTTCGGGCGACATGAACTCCACAAGGTCTTCGGGGCAGCGGATGACGGTTTCGCTTTTGTTGGGGCGGGAGGCGCGTTGTCCTATTTCAAATGCGGCTTTGAGCAGTATCGCCTTTGTATAGCTCATCCCCTTGTTTTCCCGAATGAGCTGTTCTGCGGGCAGCTCGGACATTCGCCTCAGAGAGCCGTAGCGCCTAAGCAGATTTGCGGAAAGCACCGACACGTCCTTCACGTCGTCTCCCGTGCGTATTATAAGCGACAAAAGCTCTTCGTCATACAGCCTGTCGGCTCCCTCTCTTGTGAGTTTTTCTCTCAGCGAAGTAATTTTTTGTGTTTCTATCCTGCGCAGTACAGACATATTTTCCTCCGGTCATTTTTCAAAACCAAAGGCTCTGTACTTAGCGGATAAAGCCGAACTGTTCCTTGAGTATCTTGTAAAGTCTTGCTACGGGAAGCCCCATGACATTTTCGTAATTGCCGTTTATTCTCTTTATAAACAGGCGTGCCGCTTGCTGTATCCCGTAAGCACCCGCTTTGTCGAGTACCTCGTTGGTTTCGATATATTTTTTTATTTCATTTTCATCTATGGGCAAAAATTCAACGCATGTGCGTTCGCAAAAGCTGAGGGATCTGTCCCCCTTCACTATGCACACTCCCGTATAGACCTCATGCTCTTTTCCCGAAAGCAAGCTGAGCAGCTCAAAGGCATGCTCTTCGTTTTCGGGTTTTCCCATAATACGCTCGCCGAGCGCCACGAGCGTATCGGCTCCTATTATGATATCGCTGCTGTTCGGGAGCGCATCCCTTACGTAAAACGCCTTTTTGCACGCATTCGATACCGCATTTGTTTCGGCGTCTGCTAAGGGCTCGAAGCTCTCGTCGATATCCGCTTCGAGGGTCCTTGCGTTTTCGGATATCAGCTTTATGAGCTCCGCCCTTCTCGGCGAGGCGCTTGCCATGATAATTTGCCCTTCGTTATTAATATTCACGGTAACTTCGAAATCTCCTTCTTTTATTTGCACGAATTATTAAAAAACAACAATATTTCGGTAAGTTTTTTTTACGTTGAACGCTTGTGCTATAATTATTGCCGAATCGGACGTATCTTTCGTATGCACTTCTGTAAAGAGTATAATGTCCGTATCGAGGCGTTAAGTATATTACACGAGTTTGACAATATAATAATAACATGATTCACAGAAGGATGATAATGAGATATGCAAAATAATAAACCGAAAAAAAGAACGGCAATGTGGATAGTGATTGTGGCGCTTATAGTGATTTGCACCAATTTTATCACATACCTTGTTTGCACGTATATGCCCGTATTTTTGGGTAAATCCGTTATAGTCAAGGCGGACGACGCCGACGCGGCCTCCGCAATAAATAAAATGCTGTACATCTCGCAGAAGCTGGACGATAATTTTTTATGGGAGACCGATAACCAAAAGATGTGGGACAGCGCCCTCAAAGGCCTTATGGAGGGTACTGGAGACGAGTATGCCGCTTACTACAACAAGGAAGAGTACGCCAACTATAAAGATAGCGTTTCGGGAAGCTATTCGGGAGTGGGCATACAGATAACCAACGACGAGGTCGGCAACGTACAGATAACAAAAGTATTTAAAAATACGCCCGCCGCCGAAGCGGGGCTTCAGGTGGGCGATGTAATTACGGCGGCAGGCGATACCTCCCTTATCGGAATGGACATAAACGTAGCCGTGACATATATAAAGGGAGACGAGGGTTCTTCCGTGGCTTTGAAGGTGGACAGAAGCGGACAGGAGATGTCCTTTGATGTTGCGCGAAGGAAAATAGAGCTTGTATATGTGGAAAGCAGAATGCTTGAAGATAATATCGGGTATATTTATATATCCGAATTCGAAACGAATACCTACGACCAGTTTGCTGCGGCGGTAAAGGCTTTGAGCGAAGAGGGTATGACGGGGCTCGTTATCGACCTTCGCCAGAATCCGGGAGGCGCGGTAAATGAAGCCGTAAATGTGGCGGACGACCTTCTCGGCGATACGGATATCATTTACACTATCGACCACGACGGGAAAAAACAGGTCTATTCCTCCGATGCGAACTGCATTCAAGTGCCCGTTACTGTTCTCATCGACCAATATTCGGCGAGCTCTTCGGAGATATTGACAATAGCTCTTGAGGAGAACGACGCCGCGCAGACAGTCGGAGTGACGAGCTACGGCAAAGGAATAATGCAGCTTCTCATCCCTCTTACGGACGGCAGTATGTACAAGTATACATTTGCGGAGTATTTCGGCGCGAAGGGAACAAAAATACACGAGATAGGCATCACTCCCGACTATGTTGTGGAGCTTCCCGAGGAATATAAAAACGTGCTCATTACCGATATCCCTTATGAATACGACACGCAGCTGCAAAAGGCCGTGGAAGTCGTAAAAACGATGGCAAAGTAAAAATAGGGAGCGGGCTTTTTATAGCCGCATTTGTTGAAATCTGTTAATATAACATATATAATGATAAGAATGAAACAATCTTCGCAGGAGGTCTCTTATGGCAAAGAAGGGCACAGGGGAGAAAAAAGCTACCCGTACGCTCAAGATAGGCAGAAAGAGAATAAGAATAACCAAGAGAGTTAAACAAGACAAAGCATCAGGCAAAGTCGATAAAGATACCATAATCGCAGAAGGCGCCGAACAGCCGCAAAAGAAGGAGGCAGGGGAGAACAAGAAACTTCCTTTGTTTGAGCGCCTTGGTTTCGGGAAAAATAAAAACGGTAAAAACGGAGCTGCCGTAGGCAAAAACGGCAAACCCGCGCCTACGCTTGCCGTCAAGATACTTATTATAGTCGCCGCGGTAGCTATAATAGGTATGCTTGTGGGTTTGGGCTTGGGTCTTACGTGGGGGGCTCAGGCTCCCGCGCTCGATACGGATAAATTTACATATTCTTCGGCTACTACCGTTTATGACGCGAACGGCAATTATTACCAAGAGCTTCAATCCACCGAAAAGCGCGAGCCCGTTACTATCGATAAAATACCCGAAATGGTACAGCTTGCTTTTGTTTCCATAGAGGACCAACGCTTTTTCCAGCATTCGGGCGTTGATATAAGAGGTACGCTCAAGGCAATTTTCGGCGTTCTCACCACAGGTTCGACCGACGGACCCGGCGGCAGTACCATAACGCAGCAGCTTATAAAGCAAACGCACCTAACGAGCGCCACGAGTATAAAGCGAAAGGTAATGGAATGGAAACTGGCATATCAGCTTGAAAAAGTATTTACCAAGCGGCAAATTCTCGAGGCTTATCTCAATAAGGTCAACCTCTCTTACGCGTGGGGTATACAAAGCGCATCGAAGCTTTATTTCAATAAAGACGTAAGTCAGCTCGATGTGGCGCAGGCGGCGGTGCTTGCCTCCATTATCAATTCGCCCACGTATTACAACCCTTACGATTACGAGACAGATGAAGCGGGCAACGAATATCTCAAAAAGATAACCAATGAAGACGGCAGCGTGACTATCGCTTACGACCCTGCAAATATGGAGCGTTCGCTGCTTGTTATAGAAAAGATGTATCAGCTCGGACATATTTGCGAAGAGGAATACAATATCGCAAAGGACGAGATAGAGAACAACAAAATAGCGCTTGTAGAACCTGCCAACACAGGGCTTTACACTTACTTTACCGACGCGGTATACGCCGAGGTTCTCGAAGACCTCATGGAGAAGTACAACTACCGTTACGACGACGCGGTTGACCTTCTTCTGAACGGCGGACTGAGAATATACGCAACCATAGATCCGATAATACAAAACGCTCTCGACGCTCAGGCGGCAGACCCGGGCAACTTCCCCGAATCGAGCTATGCGGCTGACGCCGCTTCCGCCGCGATGACCGCTTCTACGGGAGAGCCGACATCGTACATACCTCAGGTAGGAGGAGTCGTCATTGAAAACGAGACGGGGCAGGTTAAGGGTATTATAGGAGGCAGAGAGAAAAAAGGAAGCCTCACTATGAACCGTGCGCTTGAAAAATTCCAGACGGGGTCGAGCACAAAGCCGCTTACGGCTTATGCGCCCGGCTTGGATACGGGCGTAATAACTCTTGCTTCCACATTTGACGACGTTGCACTGAATTTCGGAGGTTGGGTGCCCGCGAACGCGGAAAGCGGCTCGGGCGGCATGACCACGGTTCGAAAGGGTCTTACGGAGTCGATAAACAGGATAGCCGTACAGGCGGAGATGAAAACGGGGCATGAAGTGTCGGCGGCTTATGCCGAAAAGTTCGGGCTTGAGATAGACAGACCGAATGATTTGGGCGCGGCGGCTCTTGCACTGGGAGGCTACACCTACGGACAAACGCCTCTTGCAATGGCAAGTGCATTTTCGGCATTCCCCAACGGAGGTTACCGATATACTCCGACCTTCTACACAAAGGTGACGGACTCCAATAACGTAACTATACTAACAAGCGAACAGCAAATGGTGCAGGTCATATCCGACCAGGTGGCATGGCTCGTTACCGACGTACTCAAAGGAGTCGTTACCGGCGGTACCACCAACATATCGGTATCGGGTCAAGATCTTGCGGGTAAAACGGGTACCACGGACTCGCGCGTATGCGCATGGTTCTGCGGTTTCACTCCCAAATATTCAGGAGCCTTTTGGTTCGGTTACGACGTAAACAACGTAACTGTAAACGGAGAAACTTACGAGCTTCGAGTAGGTTTGTACGGCGGCGACCGTTACAACGGACCTGCCGGTTTCTTTGAAGACGTATTCAACCAGTTTTATGCGGAAAGAGGGGAACCTGCAGCTTCCTTTAAGGATATGCCCGCAGGTATATTCGCCGCTGCAGTCGACGGAGTATCGGGAAAAGCGCCCACTGAGCTTACGGGTCTCGATCCACGCGGTTCGCTCGTTATAAGCGAATACTTTGCAGACGGCACATATCCTTCCGAAAGCGACGATATGCATCAATATGTGGAGTTGTGCGCGGTAAGCGGAGGCAGACCTAACGAGTATTGCCCCGTAGTAAGAAAAGTAATGGTAGTAAAGGATTATTCCAAGCTGTATCCTGCGGGAGTAAGCCGGG
>CAYTMY010000030.1:6387-8051 GCA_964439075.1 uncultured Lachnospiraceae bacterium
GTAAATCCGTTTGAGATACCCGCTTCGGAGGCGGGCGCAATAGCGCCGCAGGCTTCTGAGGTATGTACTCTTCATAATGCGGGTACCGTAGCGACGGGCTTCAGCTTCAGTACAAGCAATGCCAATGTCGATGCGGGCGATACCGTGAACATAAGCGGCGTACCTATTACCGCTTCGGGAGGGGCTGCACCTATAGGAGATTCAAACTACAGTGTGTCCGTGGGTAACTCGAGCGTTGCGAGCGCAGTATGCAGCGGTCAGAATATAACAATAACGGGTGTATCGCCGGGTACAACGACGCTTACCTTTACGGGTCATCTCAACGTCGGCACTACCAAAGAATATACCATAACGGGTACGGTGAATATTACCGTCAGTGCTGCGGTCGTATATCACGATATATCGATAAGCGTAAACGATCCTTCTAAGGGTACGGCTACAATAAGTGCGAATACAGTAACGGACGGAGGAAGCGTTATCGTAACGTGTTCACCCTCAGCGGGGTATACGGTCGATACGATAGTGGTGAACGGCGTCGGAGTAGTTCACTCCGGAAACACATGCACCATAACGGGTATTACCGAGAATAAAGATATTGTCGTTACTTTCATACCATGACAGTTTAGAAATTCGATCGTACAAGGGAACAGAGCTCGCTGCAAATGAGTTCTGTTCCTTTTTTATGTGACTAACCCGCTCTCTTTGTTGCAACTCGTTGTAATTTCATAGTATAATCAACAACAGATCAACAAAACTATATAGTACAGGTGAACATAATGTATAAAATAACATTCAAACCGGAAAACGGCGATGCTGTCAGCATAGACGCCAATGAAGATGAAATACTGCTTGAAGTGGCAAAGAAGGCGAACGTGCCTATCGACGCACCCTGTTCGGGGAACGTCAACTGCGGAAAATGCAAGGTAAAGCTTCTTGAGGGAGAAGTAAAAAGCTCTCTCACCAGACATTTGTCGCAAAGCGAATGGGACGAGGGCTACCGTCTTGCCTGCAACAGCAAAGTATGTGCGGATGTGAGCGTTATGGTGCCCGATATTGCAAGCGCATATCAGAGCCGAATGAAGATATCCGACCTGAGCAGCCCCGAAGAGCTCAAGATTTTCAATGATATAACAGACGGTATAAAAGCTAATAAAATTCCTTTTGAAAGCGACCTCAGTCTGATACCCGTGAGCTTAAAAGAACCGACCATAGAGGATACCATGCCCGATAATGAACGCCTTCAACGGGCAATAAGCGCGTATTTGAGCGGCGGTTCCCTTGTGTACGTTCCCTATGACGTTTTAAAAAGACTGCCTGTTTTCATGCGCGAACAAAGCTTTGAGTTTAAGTGCGTGTGCCTTAAATTCAAGAACCTGGTGACGGTAATAGATATAGTGCCTAAGGAGGAGAGCATGATATATGCTCTTGCGGTCGACATAGGGACCACGACGGTTTCCGCTGTGCTTGTCGACGTGCTGAGCGGCAAAATACTTGCCAAAGGTTCCACGGGCAACGGACAGATACGCTACGGCGCCGACGTGATAAACAGGATAATACAGCAGGGTAAAGAGGGCGGTATAAAAAAACTTCAGGACGCCGTGGTAGCCGAAACGCTGCTTCCCCTCATGAACAACCTCTGCGAAGAGGTGAATATAACGACAGAT
>CAYTMY010000030.1:8065-10125 GCA_964439075.1 uncultured Lachnospiraceae bacterium
AATATACGAGATGAGCGTAGCTTCAAACAGCACGATGAACCACCTTTTCCTCGGTATACCTGCCGATAACCTCAGATTGGAGCCGTTTATTCCCGCATATTTCGACCTTGACGGTATGTTCGGCAAGGACGTGGTTTTTCTCGGTATATGTCCCAACGCGGCGGTGTATATAGCGCCGAATATAGGCAGCTATGTGGGCGGCGATATTACTGCGGGAACCCTCGCTTCTTTGATATGGACCAAGGAGGAATACTCTCTTTTTATCGACCTGGGTACAAACGGCGAGATAGTATTCGGAAATAAAGAATTTTTAATGAGCTGCGCCTGTTCCGCGGGTCCTGCCTTTGAAGGGGGCGATATAAGCTGCGGTATGCGCGCCACAAACGGCGCTATAGAGAAGGTGACCGTCGATGAAAATTCGATGCAGCCCACATACAGCGTAATAGGCAAACAAAAGCCCGTGGGTATATGCGGTTCGGGTATCATAGACCTTATTGCGGAGCTATTCCGATGCGGCATAATAAACAGCAAGGGCAAGTTTGTTCGTAGCGGCGAGCGAGTAGTCACCGACAAACACGGCACTTCGGCTTATGTGGTGGCGTTCAAAGAGGAATCCGAGGACGCTGTAAAGGACGTACTGCTTACCGAAGTGGATATCGACAACTTCATCAGAGCAAAGGGAGCTATTTTCTCCGCGGTGAATGTGATGCTCGAAAAGCTGCAAATGGATATAAACGCCATAGAAAACGTATATGTGGCGGGCGGTATAGGCAGCGGGATAAATATGAACAATACCGTGATGATAGGCATGCTGCCCGACGTTGACCTGAGCAAGTACAAATATATCGGCAACTCAAGTCTTGTGGGCGCGTATTCTATGGTAGCTTCAAAGGCGGCCAGAGAAAAAATAGCGCTGCTTGCCGACAATATGACTTATGTGGAGCTGAGCAACGAAGCGAAGTATATGGACGAATTTGTGGGCGCGTGCTTCCTTCCTCATACAAACGAAAGCTTATTCCCAAGCGTCATGGCAAAAATAAGCAAATAAAACGCATACTACGGTAAAAAACAGCCGTGCGCATTTTAGTGCAGCACGGCTGTTTTTTCGTTTATATAAAAGAGAATCTTTCTGTACCGAAATAAAGGTAATATCCGTCAAATCGGTTTATTTTCGATAAGCATTAAAAGTGTTTTAAATGCGTCTGCATCCTCTTCAAATAAAGCTTTGTTTCCGAGTATGTATCTCGTTGCTTCCGCCCACTGAGTTTTCGAATATTTATTTTCCATTTCATAGAGAATTTCTCTGCTCAGAAAAGTTTTATATTCATACTTTAAATTTGATACGTAGTCGCAGCCTGATTTTCGGGCTAATTCGTCGAGTAGTGAATCCATGAGCTCCTCGCGCAAAACTTAAAAATTATGAACTCATAATAAGTTCATTTGACATATTATAACACAGTTATCACTTAAAATGAACCCAAAATAGATTTAAAATCAGGAGGGAAAGCAAATCAAACACCTTTCGCTCAGGATAAACGATGAGCTTTTGAGGAAATTTCATGTAGTTGCGGACTACAACGGCAGAAGTGCCAATTCGGAATTGATAATGATGATAAAAAAACACATAAAGGAATATGAGGACGAAAACGGAAAGATAGACTCTTAGCGTTCGTCGGAGCCTGTTCTCTTATAAATGGAGTGTATATTTGTTGAACACTCGAAATGTTAAGCTTTTTTTTGCCGCCGTTCTCAGGGCGTTTTCGCTGTGCGTCCGGCGAGTTTTATTTTATCGGACTTGTAGGTTCTTTTTTTATGTTCAAATTAATATTTTAGATAAGAATACCAGGTTGCAAAGAAATATTGTATATGATAATATAAAATAAGCGAAAAAATATGCGACAACAATACTAAATACGGATGTTTTCCAATATACGGCAGGTTGATCAGATGACAGATAAGAATGAGAATATAGAAGAGAAAAAAGCGCCTCCCTCCGCAGCGAAGAATGCGGCGGTGAAAAAGACCGCGGCAGCCGAAAAGGCGAAGAAAGAAAAGGAAGC
>CAYTMY010000031.1:0-7742 GCA_964439075.1 uncultured Lachnospiraceae bacterium
GATTACTGACGACGAAAAGGGGGGGGGATTCTGTGTGCGTTAAATGGCACAGAGCGAGCCGAAGGTAGAAACCCTAACCGTGCCTCGAGCGATGATATTCTCGGTTATATGGTTGCACACAGCTCTGGTTTTGATAATCCCGACTTAGATAGTAGTTTGTTGGTTGGCGCACGGTATGATGGTAACGGGTTCTTCCTTCGTCGCGATAATTACCTTGAAAAGCTCCCAATGTTCGCCGCTTCACGCTATATTACATATAATCGGGAATGGACAGAACGGGCAAGAATTATGAAATCGGCAGATGGTGCATCCAAGTATAACCGAGATATTGCCAATGGAAAACTGTCTGCATTTTTACTCAAGTGCTTATTGTTTACCTGTATCGAAACGCAAAACCACATGAGGACATTTACGGGGAGCGATGGTCGCTTTTACAGAAATGAATTATGCCTTGATGACACCCATGGAGAAACCCTTGCTTTGTATGATCTGAAAGCCATGCACCCAAATGAGCGTGAAGAAAGAATCTTTGCACAATGGGCAACGCTCCTAAAATATGCAAAACAAACGAAAGAATACGACCCCGCTATGACCTATGGCGTTTATCAGATTTTTGCGGAATTGGACACCTCATACACCGATACTACAACAGGTAAGACGATTTACAACAATATCGAATTGCACACGGCACTTTCTGCGCTGAAAACACTTGCAAAAGAATATTACAACATTGAAATTGTGCCAACCTTGTTTGAATACGAATTTTTGAAATAAATAGCTGTCCTTCGAAAGAGCGATAAGCCATAAGTGGTCAATCGCTCTTTGCTTGTGGCGAGGGCTTTTTATATTGTTTTCCCATTCGATACGTTTGCCGCCGCATTTATGGTATAATATCCGCGAAATGAAAGATATATCACAACAAATAACAGATAAAGATTCACAGCGTATGAAGGACAACATCTTCCTTCTTATGGAGGGAGAAAAGGGTTTAAAGCCCGAAGCCACGCTCATTTTGAGCAGAATGCAGCCCGAGTTTTGCGGTTGCAGTTTTCAAAACAAAACTCTTACGGTGGCGTTTCCCGTTTTGGAGGAAGAGCTGAACCGTTCCCGCAATATGATGGGCGGGATGATAGCTACGGCGTTCGATGCGGTATTCGGGCTTTTGGTGTATGCCATAGACGGAGAATTGATGCCGCCGACTATAAACCTCAACATCAATTATGTACGACCCGTACCCGAGGGCGACAGGCTCATCCTTACAGTGCGCATAGACAGCTATGGCAGAAAGATAGTGCATTTAAGCGGCACGGGCGTTTCGGAAAGCAGCGGCAATACGGTATCTACGGCAACTACCATTATACTGAGCCCCGCCATGATGAGATAAAACACGCAACGGAGGATAACTATGATAGACGGCACTTACGCTATATCGGCGAAAACGCCTATGGGACATATCGAAGCGGAGGTGACTTATAAGACCAAAGGTTCCGTTCTCACGGGTAATGCAAGCGCCTTCGATACGACTGTAGATATTGAAAACGGCAAATGCAATGGCGACGCTTACGAGCATACCATGAGGATAAAAACCGAAAGCGGCGCAGTCAACCTCAAGGTAAAGGGCAAGGTGACAGGCGACGACATAAGCGGAACTCTCAAAATGTCGCTTGTAACGGCGCGTTTCAGCGGAAAGAGAATACACGCTAAAAAATAATATACGAAAAGAAGGAATGTATAATGAACAAGGAAAAAGGCTTCGGTTATTGCGGACTTGCGTGCAGCTTGTGCGACGACAAAAATTGTAAGGGCTGCAAGATGGACGACAGCATAAACAAGGATTGGTGCAAATCCAAAAGCTGCTGCAAGGAAAAGAATATCTCTGGCTGCTGGCTGTGCGGAGAATACCCGTGCGGCGACAATATCATTTTTGCAAAGCCCAAGCCCATGGCGTTCAATCAGCTTATGCGCGAATACGGACCCGACTTTTTAGAGGGTGTGCTTGAAGAAAATGAAACGGCGGGAATGAAATATCATTACGAAGGTAAGACAGAAGGCGATTACGATAAAGGCTTAAATGAAGAAGCCGTTATAGATATAATCCTAAAGGGGAAAACGGTATAATGCTTGCAAATATTCTTCGCGACGAGACTCTTGCGCCGTTAGGGATAAAAAAAATAGAGTGGGTAAAGGCGCACATGCCCGTTGTGGGGCTTATTGAGGAGCGCTTTATAAAGGAGCAGCCCTTTAAGGGTTTGAAGATAGCCATGTCAATACATCTCGAAGCCAAAACGGCGCGCACCGCACTCATGTTTAAGGCAGCGGGAGCCGATGTGTACGTTACGGGCTGCAATTCGCTTTCCACGCAGGACGACGTCGCCGCGGGACTTGCTTCGCTTGGCGTTCACGTGTATGCATGGCACGCTTCCACTCCACAGGAGTATCACGCTCACCTTATCGCCGCGCTTTCCTGTAAACCGAACATTATCATTGACGACGGCGGCGACTTGACTCAAATATTGTGCGACGAACGAGCGGACCTTGCCGAAGAACTTATCGGCGGGGGAGAGGAAACCACTACAGGCGTTATGCGCCTTAAAGCCAGAGCAGAGCAGAAGAAGCTTGCGTTTCCCATGGTTTGCGTGAACGAGGCGCAGATGAAGTTTATGTTCGACAACCGCTACGGTACGGGGCAGAGCGTGTGGGATGGAATAATGCGCACGACCAACCTTATTGTGGCAAGCAAGGTGGTAGTGGTGGCGGGCTACGGCTGGTGCGGCAAGGGTGTGAGTATGAGGGCAAAGGGCATGGGCGCGCGCGTGGTGGTATGCGAAATAAACCCTGTTCGTGCGGTCGAAGCCGCAATGGACGGTTTTGCCGTTATGCCGATGAACGACGCTGCCAAGATAGGCGATGTGTTTGTTACCGTAACAGGCTGCTGCGACGTCATAACGACAGAGCATATTGCCGCTATGAAGGACGGCGCCGTACTCTGCAATGCCGGTCACTTTAACGTAGAGGTGGCAATTGCTCAAATGCGCAATAAGGCGGTCAAGATATATGAAGCCCGTGAGAATATAGAAGCGTTTGTATTTGACGTAAACGGCAGAAAAAAGACAGTTTATATTCTAGCACAGGCGAAGCTTGTCAATTTGGCGTCGGGCGACGGACACCCTGCGGAAATAATGGATATGAGCTTTGCTCTGCAGGCTCTTATGGCGGAATATGTAGCGAAGAATAAGGGCAAGCTTGAAAACACCGTACAGGAGGTTCCGAAAGATATCGACCTTACGGTGGCAAAACTCAAGCTCAAAACGATGAATATATCCATTGACGCGCTTACGGAGCGCCAGAACGAATATATACATTCCTGCAACGGATAAAGGAAAATTGCGGCCATGAGAAACAACATTGCCGTTTTCGGCACGGTATTTATTGATTGTAAAGGGTTTGCCGATGAGAGCTATGCCCCCAAGGGAAGAAATCTTGGCAGGATAAGCTTTGTGCACGGCGGAGTGGGACGAAATGTGGCGGAGGTGCTCGCTCTTTTGGGCGCCGACGTTTCTTTTGTTTCCACCGTGGATGACACCTTGCAGGGGCATACCGTACTTGAGCGGCTCACTGAGGCGGGTGTGGACGTATCGAATGTTCGGGCTCGTCAAAACGGTATGGGTAAATGGCTTTTGCTGAACGATTGCAGAGGCTCACAATTGGCCTCTCTGTCGATGTTGCCCGATATGCAAGTAATGGAAAACACGGTTTTGACAAATGTCGGGGCTATTATAGATAATGCTTCTCATGTAGTGCTTGAGATAGATATGACAGAAAAAATTACCGAAGCCGTGCTTTCTGCGGCAAATGAATGCGGTAAAAAAGTATATGTGGTGACCGCTAAATTGACGGATACTCTTAAAGACCCTTCGTTGCTGAAAGGGACGGAATTTTTTGTGTGCAACCGCATTGAAGCGGGTATGCTTTTCGGCAGAGATACTGCCGATAAAACACCGTTTGAAATGAGCGATATATTGAGAGAAGGCATGAACAGGCTCGGTATAGCTTCAATGGCAATTACCATGGGAAGCAAGGGAGCCGTTTACCGCGATAAGCGCACGGGGCAAGAGGGCTTTGAGCCTGCCGTAAAAACGCATACCGTTGACGTTTCGGGGGCGGGGGACTCCTTCTTTGCCGCTGCTGTCGCTTCACTCGTGAGAGGGGCTTCATTAAACGAAGCGGTAAAGAAGGCTGTTCGTGTTGCGGCCATGACTGTTGCCGGCGAAGAATCGGTGTGTACGGATTTAAGCCGCATTATCAAAGTCTGACATAAGGAGCGGGTATGCATTTTACATCGGCAAAGGGTCTTCTTTCTGCAAAAAACGGAATGAATATTTACCGCGGCTGTACTCACGGCTGTATTTATTGCGACTCACGAAGCCTGTGCTACGGAATGCGGCATGACTTTACCGACGTGGAAGTAAAAATCAACGCGCCCGAACTGTTGGAGAACGCTCTCCGCTCGAAGCGTAAAAAATGCATGATAGGTACCGGTTCTATGAGCGATCCTTATAATCATTGCGAGGACGAGCTTCACTTAACAAGGAAGTGCGCGGAAATAGCGCTGGAATACAACTTTGGATTTACGTTTATTACCAAATCGGATAAATTCCTGCGGGATATCGACATTTACAAAGATATAAATGAGAATAGTAAGTGCGTAGTTCAAATGACGCTTACAACGTATGATGAGCGGCTTTGTACTGTCATCGAACCGAATGTGAGCGGCAAGCTTGCGCGCTATAATGCGCTTAAAGTTCTTCAAAAAGAGGGAATACCTTCCGTAGTGTGGCTGTCTCCGATACTGCCGTTTATTAATGACACGCGGGAAAACATGCGCGGAATACTTGATTATTGTTTTGACGCTGATGTGCGCGGTATCATATATTTCGGCGCGGGGCTTACTTTGCGGGAGGGTAACCGTGAATATTATTACGAAAAACTCGATAAACATTTCCCGGGAATGAAGACAAAGTATATAAAAACTTTCGGCAGTTCTTACGAATGCGAAAGCCCGAACAATGGCGCATTGAACAAATTATTTTACAGCGAATGTGAGCGTTACGGCGTGTTGTGCCGACCGAATGAAGTGTTCGGCTATTTGAATGAGTACGATGACAGATATGCGGGAGAGCAGCTGAGTATGTTCTGAATCAATAGGCAGTACTTTGCTGAAATTCAAAAATATCAAATCAATTTTACATCGCGAGGATAAAGAGCAATGAACGATATTTTAAAGAGCCTTTATGAGAGAAAAAGCGTAAGAGCCTACACCGACGAGGATATAACAAACGAACAGAGGGCTGCCATTCTGAAAGCGGCATTTTCCGCGCCCACTGCGGGCAATCAGCAATTGTATACCATTATAGACGTGACCGACCAAAACAAAAAAGAAACGCTTTCCCGTCTTTGTGAAAATCAGCGCGATATAGCGGAATCGAAAATGTGCTTTGTATTTTTGGCGGATTGCCGCAAGTACAGGCTTGCCTACACGTATGCGGGCTGCAAGCCGCGCCCGACAGGCATAGGCGACTTTATGCTTGCTTCGGCAGACGCTTTGCTTGCCGCAATGAACGCAGTTACTGCAGCGGACAGCATGGGTATAGGCAGTTGTTTTATAGGGCATATCGGCGAAAATGCGGAAAAAGTTCGTGAGTTGTTGGAACTGCCTTCTCTTGTAATACCTGTGGCTATGGCGATATTCGGTAAACCTACCGAACAGCAGCTGCAAAGAAAGAAGCCCGCACGCTTTGACGAAGCTGCCCTTCTTCGAAAAAATGTTTATTCCGACCGTACCGAAGCGCAGATGAGAGATGATTTTGCAGCGCGCGCCGAACGAGGCGGAAAAAGTGATTTTGACTATGACGCAAAACTCAAGGCGATGCATAAAAAGCAGTTTGACTGCGCGTATACACGGGAACTTACGAGAAGCGCAAGCGTATATTTTTTCGATTTTGAGTTTGACGGCTTGACGCAAGCTGCTTCGGCGGAACACAAATAAATTTGATACAAAATTAAGCTGTTTCGGCTGTAATAAGCAAGATAGGTTTTTATTATGAATATTATTGATTTTACACACAGCATATCGGAAAATATGCCGATATATCAGGGCAGCGAACAGCCCAAATTGACACAAACGAGTTTATATGGAAAAGACGGTTTTAAAGAAACGCTGCTTTGTTTGAGCTCGCATACGGGAACTCATGCGGACGCTCCCTCACACTTGTTTAAGGGATATAAAACCTTGGACTCTTTCGACGTATCCCGCTTTTTCGGAAAAGCGGTCGTTATAGACTGCACCGATGTTAAATGCGGGGGCGCTATCGGTATGGATATGATAGCAAAGGTCGGTGCGCTTGCCGATGAGGCTGATTTTTTATTGTTTCATACGGGTTGGGATGAGTATTGGGGCAGTAAAGAGTATTTTTGTAATTTCCGGTGTATATCGGAGGAAGTCGCAAAATATTGCGTCGCGTCAAAAAAGAAAGGCGTGGGATTCGATACGATAAGCATCGACCCGGCTGATGATAAACTTCTCAATTTGCATCGTATTATTCTCGGCACAAATGAGATGCTCATAATAGAAAACCTCACCCGTTTAGGCGAGGCGGGTAAGGTTTTATTCGATTTTTTCGTTTTGCCGCTAAAATATGAGAATTCCGACGGCGCTCCCGTAAGGGCTATAGGTTTTGTGTAGGTCACTTTTCTTTGCGGACAAATCTTATTTTACATACGTCTGAGCCTCTCGATATCGTTTCGGGCAGCTCAAGCACACAGCCGAAGCTTTCCGCAATGCCTCTGTCGCCGCACATGGCGTAGTCGCACAGGTCGGAAATTTCCTCATCCGAACAGCCTTGTTTTTGCCATGCCTTTACTAGCGGGCAATAGTGGAAGTCAATGTCGAGATTGTCGTCGGAGCATGAGATTATATCCATTTCGAATACCCATTGGGCAAACTTCGAAAACAGAGTTTTTTTAAGTCCTTTTAAGCTTGTTGTACCGCCTTTTTTGACAAGCCCCGCACCTTGATAAAGACCGCAGCGTTTTATGGCGTCGGGAGCATATTCTTCGGCGGAAAGTCCCTTTTTCTTTGCTTCATCGCATAATAAATACATCCATAAGGCTCGGTGCTCAAGCTGCTCGCGCACGGCGGCGATAAGTGGGTTTTTTATTTTGGGTTCGTTTTTCACTTTGCTTTGCATAATGTCATCTCGCTTTTCTTTTTATGATACCATGCATAAAGGTTTGCGGCAATGAAAATTTTTCGTACAAGTAATTGAAAATGCGCCTGTGTGGGTTTAATATAATGAATTAAGAGGAAAAAACGCATGAAATTAAAAACGCTTAAAAATTTATCGATATTTTGGACTTTATTTATAGGCTTGGGCGCTGTAGGCGGTTCTGTATGTATGTTTATCGACCCGTCGGGGCAAAGCACGGGTATGGCGGGGCTGCTGCCCGGGCTGGGGAAAATGCCTTTTGCCGAGGTGCTGTTTCAAAATCTTATCTTTTCGGGCATATCGCTTTTGATAGTGAACGGTCTGAGCCAATTGTTTTCTTTTTATCTGCTGGTGAAAAGAAATAAAAAAGCATCTTCGGCGGTCATAGCTTGCGGAGCCGTGCTTGTGCTTTGGATATGCATACAGTTTGTAATCTTTCCGCTTAACGTTCTCTCAACGGCGTATTTTATATTCGGA
>CAYTMY010000031.1:7842-10003 GCA_964439075.1 uncultured Lachnospiraceae bacterium
TGCCGCTTGAAAAGTATGCCACTGACGTTTCGGAATACGATAAGCTTATTATATGTTCTCCGATATGGGTATTCGATATATGCGCTCCCGTACGGAGCTTTATAATGCGTGAAAACGGAAAAATAAAATCGGCGGATTATGTACTCGTGCATTATTCGTTTCCAATGAAATACACAAGAACAGCCGCCCTCATGGATGATATTTTGGGAATAAAACACAACGCATTAACGAGTATATGCTGTGTATTCGGCAAAACGCTGAGAAAATCATCGTCGATAGGTTAGATATCCGTGCCTAAGAAGCAGCTCATTCTCTCTTCCGGCACTTTTCGCAGAAGTATACCGTGCCTCCCATGTAGGAGGCTTTTTTTATTTCTGCGCCGCACTTGGGGCAGGGCATACCGAGAGTGTTTTTGCTCATGAGGGTGTTGTATTCGCCTTTGTTTCCGAATAGGTCTGTTTCCGTGTCGCGTCCGCCTGTACTTTTCATTTCGGCAAGGGTCTTTACAACGCTTTCAAAGAGAGCGTGCAGACCGCTTTCTAATAGCTTACTTATCTCAAAGCGCGGATCGAGCCCTGTATTAAAGAGAATATCCTGTAGTACGTCGTTTCCGAGTCCGGGTATGCGCTGCTCTGTTGCAAGAAAAGCCTTTGCGGTGAGTTTGCCTGTGTTTTCGGGCAGCAGGCTTTTGAAATAATCAAACGTAAAAGCGCCGCTTGTAGGTTCGGGTTTTTCAAACGATGAAAGATAGTACGGATTGTCGCACTTGCAATTTGGGTAGAGGCGTATGCTGCCGTACATCTGTACGCCAACGCTTAAGGCGCTGCCGTCTGTAAATAATACGAGAAGCTGATGTCTCTTAGGTATATATTTTTCTTCTTCTGCGTATTTGGGATAAGCTCCGTCGGAAAGACCCAAAAAATATTCGGGCATATTTATTTGCACTATGCCTCCGTGCGATTCTGCGCCTGTTATGGGTTTGCCTGTTAAAAGTTCTCTGTACTTCTCTTTGTATTCCGAATAGAAGGCAAAGCGATGCGCACTGCCTTCAACGATGACGTCGGCTATCGTTTTGCCTGTCAAGGTATCGTTTATTTGCTTTGCTATATTAGTGCTCTCGGGAAATTCTATCATGATTTTATCTCTGCTGATATTATAACTCACCGTAAATAAAAAGCATATACTCAAAAAACAGAATAGCGGCAAGGCTTTCGCCCTGCCGCTATTCTGCTGCTGTTAATCGGTATTATAAGTATGAATCTTCTTTGCTTAAAGAAGTTCTGTGCGAGATCTACTGATTTCGAAAGCTTCCCTCATAAGCATTTCGTAATCATTCTCTATTTCCGATTTTATCACCTTATCCAGCAGCATATCAAGTACTTTTCCGATATTTTTCCCCTCAAAGCCCAATTTTTCGACATCTTTTCCGTTTATTGCAAGGGTTTTAAGGCAAAAACATTCCTTTGAGCCGATTATCGAGGCGGCATGAAAGGCAATTTCATCAAAGAAAGCTTTGTTCGGTAAGTGCGCTTGCGCATGTGCGGAAACATCCGCTTTTTTGATTTGTATAAGCTCGAAGAACATTTCTTCGCCTATTTTGCTTAAAAGCTTTTTGATGATTTTTTCATCGTTTGTGAGCGGGTACATGTGATAGCGTATGAGCGTGACAACCTTATTTCGGGTAGCATTGTCAAATTTCAAGTCCCTTAAAATATCGTTCGCCATTTCAGCACCGAGTTTTTCATGTCCGTAAAAATGCCCGATACCGTTCTCGCCGCGACTGAAACAGGCGGGTTTGCCAATGTCGTGCAACAAACCCGTAAGTCTCAAATGCAAAATGGGGGGCAGTTCGCTCGTCATATTTGCCACATGGGTGAGCAGGTCGTATTTGTGATGCGGGTTATGCCGGGCAAAATTTATCATCTTTGAAAATTGCTCGATAAATGTGCCGAGAATGGGAGCGTATTCGATAATGACGTTTTTTATATTATCTCCGCACACCGTAAGCGACAGTTCCGACGCAAGCCTTTCCTTTGAAACATGGGTCAATTCTTCCTTGCAGTCAAACAAGGCTTGCTTTGTGCGTTGTTCTATCTCAAAGCCCAGTACAGAGGAAAAGCGCACGGCGCGTAAAATGCGAAGAGCGTCTTCTTCAAAGCGA
>CAYTMY010000032.1:0-8854 GCA_964439075.1 uncultured Lachnospiraceae bacterium
ACCATTATGCTTCTCTTTTCATTTTGTATAAAGTCCTTTATGAAATCCTCGTTACTCTTGAAGGAAGAAAGTGAATAGAATTTTATAACATTGGAATTTTTTGTATACATATAATAGTAACCGCCTGCAGATACATGTACTTCAGATACTCTGTTTAAAAGATTTTGAGACCTCAGCCATGATGAGAGCTCGTATGCCGTAAGTATATTTACATTGGAATTTATATCGTACACCTGTGAAACAACGGGTTGTACATCGCTCACGCCGGATAATACGATACTGTCACTGTCATTTATTTTTTCGGTTTCACTCAGTACCATTCCTTCATCATCAAGACTATAATAAAGATTGCCCGTATATATTGTCACAAAAGGTACTCTTTGAGTAATAATGATCTTCACTTTGTCGGGATATTGTCTTACGACGGAAACATTTTTCACTACAGGGATAGTTTTTATAAGATTTTCTGCGGTTTTTGCTTTAAAATCAAATAGATTCTCCCCCTCCTTTATTCCGCTTGTTTCCAAAACGACCTCGTTGCTTACGGAATATGCGCCTTCAACGGAAATGCTCTTTATGGTGAAAAATTCACTGTTCAGAAAAAAAACCGCACCTACAACGAGCAAGGCAAATAAAAGCAAATATATTATTCCCGATTTTGATTTTCTTTTTATCCTTTTTCTTTTCATTGTATATAGCGAATATCCGCACCCAACCCGCTCATCATTTCGGGCAGATTTTCATAACCCCTTTCGATATAAGAAACATCCTCCACCATACTGTAACCTTCGGCGCCCAAAGCGGCGATCACAAGAGCAGCTCCCCCGCGCAAATCCTGTGAATATACCTTTGCTCCGCTGAGTTTACGCACGCCCTTTATGATTGCCAAACGACCGTCTATTTTGACATCGGCCCCCATTCTCATAAGCTGCGATATATATTTATACCTGTTTTCGAAAACCGTCTCCTTTACGATCGACGTTCCGTCGGCATAAGTAAGCATCGACGTAAATAAAGGCTGCATATCGGTGGGGAATCCCGGATAGGGTTGAGTGATTATCGTGTCGATCGGCTGAAGCCTTTGTTCCGAAATTGCGGTTATTTCATCAGTATAACTTTTTATCTTCATACCGGATTCTATTAGTTTATAATAAGGCGATTTAATACTATCGAGATTCCCTTGTTTAATGCATATTTTCCCGCCTGTTATATTCAATGCACATAAATATGTAGCCAACACTACCCTATCGGGCATGATAAAGTATTCACAATCATGAAGTTTTTCGACGCCCTCAATATATATATTATTCGTACCTGCACCGTAAACTCTTGCGCCCATTGTGTTCAGATAATTTTGCAGGTCGATTATTTCCGGTTCCTTAGCGGCATTATGTATTGAAGTAACTCCTTTATTGAATATACTTGCCAGTATAAGATTCTCGGTCGCACCGACACTGGGATAATTAAGCAATACGCTTGCGCTTTTCAATCGGCTGCCGTCTATCAGTATATAACCATGCTCTTCTTCTATCAATGCGCCGAGAGCTTTTAGCCCTTTTATATGTATATCTATAGGTCGCAGCCCTATCTCACAACCACCCGGGTAACTGAATTTTGCTTTCTTGAATTTCGATATCAAAGCGCCCATCAGCATAACGGATGAACGCATTTTACTTACAAGGTCCTCCGATACCTCACAATTGTTCAATGAAGAAGAGTCTATTGTCAGCGTATTTTTTTCCGAATATATTTTGCAACCGATAGATATGAGTATTTTTTTCATATTCCGCACATCTTCTATATCCGGAACGTTATGCAATATACTTACTCCTCCGTTCAGCACCGACGCAGCCATGATCGGAAGGGATGCGTTTTTCGAACCCTGTAACCTGACTTCTCCGTTCAAACGATTCCCGCCGCCTATCAAATACCTTCCCATTGCACCCTCCGAAAATATTACTAATTAATAATATTCAAGGACAGCTGCGTATGTGATATTATCATTGCCGCATTTTCAAAACTTCTTCAATATTGTCACAAAGTAACGACGCAGCCTCTCGCTTGCCCATCTTCCTTGCCTGCTCCGACATCGTCCTCATTACTTCATCGTTATGTATCATGGATTCTACCGTATCGTACAATTTTTTTTCATCCAGTTCGCTGTCATTTATAAGCTTTGCGGCATATCTTTTTTCACTTGCCTGCGCATTTACTGTCTGATGATCGTTGGCCGCATGAGGATATGGTATATATATCGCAGGGATACCCAAATAGTTGACTTCAGCCATTGTAGTAGCTCCGCTTCGACAAACTATAATATCGGAAGCGTTCATATAAAGCGGCATGCTGTCAGAATAAGGCATGACAGTGATATGCCCGTTATTGTTTTTGATATTCAGCGCCGAAAGTTTTTTGATAATATGCTCATACCACTCTTCCCCCGTGATAAGAAATATTTTTATTTTATCGTTGGTCCTGTAGCGATCTGCCAAGCCCAACGCCGCTTCGCCTATACTCTTTGCTCCGAGACTTCCTCCGAATACCAGTATCACTTTCTCGTCTTCCGCTATTTTCAGAGATTTGCGCGCACCATCTCTGGTGTACAGTTCAAAATCCTTACGAACAGGATTCCCCGTAATAACACAGTTATCTGTTCTGTGCATATAATCAGCTGCCTCACCGAAGGAAAGACATACTCTGTCGGCATATTTTGACAATGTTTTTATGGTGAATCCGGGTATGACATTTTGTTCTGCTATAAGCGTGGGTATTTTCATAAGATGAGCAGTCAATACGCTTGGACCGCAAACATACCCACCTGTTCCGATAACTATATCCGGCGCAAAAGCTTTGATTATTTTTTTACAGCTTTTCATGCTTTTAAGCAGTTTTTTTACTGCCGTCATCTTATCATTGAAGCCAAAAAAACGCTCAAACGGCCACAGGTCTATCAAATTGATTTTATATCCCGCATTCGGCACCGCCGTATCTTCCATAGAATTGTAAGTCCCCAAAAACTCTATTTCCCAATCGGGGTAACGGTATTCTATCTCATTGGCAATCGCAATTGCCGGATAAACGTGCCCGCCGGTTCCGCCGGCCGCAATCAAAACCTTCATAAATGAAACCTTCTATATTTTGGATTTTACATTTCTTGATATATTCAGCACTATGCCCATTGCAAACATCAACGTTATGAGAGAAGAACCTCCCGAGCTTACAAAAGGCAGAACGACTCCGGTTGACGGTATAAGGTTCGTAACGACAGCTATATTCAGAAAAACTTGCATCGCAAGCAACAACGCCACTCCTATGGAAAACATCCTCGAAAAAGTGTCGGGCGCGCCGATAGCTACCTTGATAATCATGAATATAAGCAAAAAATATGCTGCAATAAGCGCTACGCAACCCAAAAGACCGAGTTCCTCTCCCACTATGGCAAATATATAATCATTCTGAGGTTCGGGTAAAAAATTCAGTTTTGCCCTTCCATTACCTATCCCCACACCGAATATGCCTCCCGACCCCAATGCCATTAAAGATTGCGCCGGCTGCCAGCCATCGCCCAAAAGATCTGAAAAAGGGTCAAGATAAGCAAACAGTCTGTCCATTCTCCATTGGTTCTGAGATATCATCACATAAACCGCGACTCCGCAAACGCCTATCAAAGAAAGCATATATCCCAAATGCCCTCCGGCGGCAAAATACATACCTATAATAAGCCCCGCAACAATAACTGCCGTACTAAGCGCGGGCTGTGAGTATATCAACACGCATAAAATAGCGCAAAACACAGTAAGGAGTGCGAAAGTTTTTATCGAACGGATACTATCGGTTCTCAGCTCGGTCTGACTTGCCAAAAACATAAGCACTCCGAGTTTTGAAAGCTCCGACGGCTGCATGACGATATTTCCTATTTTTATCCACCGCACAGCGCCGCCTACGCTTTCGGTTTCAGGAAGGAGCATAACTATAAAAAGCAGTGCGAAGGATATACCCATAACGAGATTTGAATATGCTTTTACATACCTAAAATTTAAAAGCGAAACAACATACATTATTACAAAGCCTATAAGAAGGTATATTAATTGCTTACCGACATAATAATATTCGTTACCTTCTAATTTTGCATTGTACATGCTTGCAGACCATATCATTATCAATCCGAAAGAAGAGATAAATATAAGCAACATGACTATACCCTTATCAAGAGGCATTTTTCTTTGCTTGGGTATATCGCTCAAAATATCCGGTATGTTTTTAAACATAAGCTTACCTTTCTACAGAGAGTTTACATATTGTTTGAATAGCTCACCTCGCTGCTCAAAGTTTTCAAACATATCCCAACTTGCACAAGCGGGACTCAAAAGCACACAATCACCGTTTTCCGCTATCCCATGAGCAATTTCGACCGCTTCTTTAAGTGAGTCTGTTTGCGTGAAATTCTCGTAATCGGCTTCAATTGCTGACCTTATTATCTGCTCTTTTGTCGCTCCCATTACTATAATCTTTTTTACACGCTGTTTTATTAACTGCATGATTTCAGTAAAATCACTGTGTTTATCATAACCGCCCATTATAAGTATAACAGGCTGCTCCATTGCGTTTATTGCCGTTATACTGGCATCGGGGTTCGTTCCCTTTGAATCATTAATGTACTTGACTCCGTTAAGCTCACGCACTAATTCCACCCTATGTTCTACAGGCAGAAAGTTTTTTAGGGTCGGCAAGATATCCTCTTTTGACAATCCGCAGGTAAAAGCCGCCAATATAGCGCACATGGCGTTAGCCATATTATGTTCACCCAATAGCCGCATTTCACTTTTGTGTATTATCTTGCCCATAGAGTGGGTGCAAATATACCCATCTTTAAAATATATATCTGCGGTTTCGTCTTTAAGCGAAAAAAATTTCACTGCACACCTTGCCCGTTCGGCAAGTTTTCTCACGATCTCATCGTCATAATTGAGTATGAGTGTATCGCAGCCACGCATAAGCTTGAAAATATTGGCTTTTGCGTCGATGTATTTATCCATCGTTTTGTGCCTGTCCAAATGGTCGGGCGTAATGTTGGTAATGATTGCAATCTTTGGTTTCATCTCTTTGTGCATGGAAAGCTGAAAACTGCTTATTTCCAAAACAGCATAAGTGTCCTTATTCGACACGTCTACATAATTTATAAAGGGAAATCCGATATTCCCGCATACGTCGGCGTCAAGCCCTGCGTTTTTAAGGATGGCTCCGGTCAGATAAGTAGTCGTCGTTTTGCCGTTCGTCCCTGTAATGGCTATGATATTTCCATTAAAAAGCATATTCGCAAATTCTATCTCGCTCATTACTTCAATACCGTTTTCCGATGCGTACAAACATGCGGGTATGTCGGGAGGAACTCCGGGACTTAATATAACCAAATCACATTGCAGAATTTCTTCGTTTACCGGCTGTCTTCCGAGTATCAGCTCTATATTTGTGATATCTTGCAAACGTTCTATGCCGTAACCTTCAGCCATAAGAACATCATATTTTTTTGTATCATTTAAAAGAACAAAAGCACCTATTCTTGCCAAAAACACGGCGGATGAAATACCGCTTCTAGCAGCGCCTATTATTAAAACATGCTTATTGCCTAAATCCATTTGAAAGCCTTTCTAGTAAAAATAAATATTTGACGCGATAAAGGATACCATTACACAAACTGCCGTAAATACCCAAAACACTATAACAACACGAGTCTCTTCCCAACCGCACAGTTCAAAATGATGATGAATGGGAGCCATTTTAAAAAGCCTTCTGCCATGTGACAGCTTAAAATAGCCAACCTGCAACACGACCGACAATGCTTCTATAACATATATTGCTCCTGCCAACAAAATAAACAACTCTGTTCTCGTAAAGATTGCCACAACCACAACAGCGGCGCCAAGCGCCATGGAACCAGTATCGCCCATAAATACCTTAGCGGGATTGAAATTATAACATAAGAAGCCGAGACAGGCGCCTATCACAGACGACGAAAAAAGACTCATTTCCGTAAATGCCATGCTTGTGCTCACCGATATAAAAAATACCATGACGATGAGCGTTACTCCCGAAGCCAGTCCGTCTAACCCGTCGGTAAGATTTACCGCATTTGTTACGGCGATAACCGTAAATA
The DNA here is from genome assembly GCA_964439075.1 of uncultured Lachnospiraceae bacterium. Lineage (GTDB taxonomy): Bacteria > Bacillota > Clostridia > Eubacteriales > Anaerofustaceae > CAYTMY01. Next base: position 6,155 of record CAYTMY010000032.1, read on the forward strand.
TCACAAATGGTATGAAGAAAATGTTGAGATCCCACAATTTATCGGTAAAAGGTATTATGATCTCAGTACCTATAGAAGGATGGTAAGCCACGTACACGGCAAGAGCCGCAGCAACGGCAAATTGCAAAATAAGTTTATGCTTGGCTTTCATTCCCAATGACGCCATTGAAATACTTTTGTCGGATACTATAGAATTTTTTTGAATGACCTTAATATAGTCGTCAAGAAATCCTATGAGCCCGAATACAAGCGTGATTACTACCGCAAAAACAAGATTTGTACCGTTTTTCGGACTCATTATCACTGCAGCTGCAATTATACCCGCCAATATTGCAAGACCTCCCATTGTAGGAGTACCCGCTTTTTTATAATGGCTTTTTGGTCCCAACTCGCGTTCCGCCTGACCGAATTTCAGTTTGCGCAAAAACGGCATGAGAAACGGACATATTAACACTACCGAGGCAAATGCTATCATTGTTGATATAATCTGTCTGTTCATTTACAAGAAAGCCTTTCTATCAAGTTATTAAAAACTTCTTCCAATTTTACTCCTCTCGAAGCTTTTAACAAAACGGTATCGCCCTGTTTGATGCATTTCACTATATTTTCTGCAGCTTCCGATTTATCCTTACAACAGATATAATCCGTTCCGCCTAATGATTCGTAACCTTCTACATAATCTTTTCCGTAATCTCCGACAGTAAAGAGAATGTCAACTCCGCTCTCTTTGGCTGCTTGACCGCATTCATAATGCTTTTCTTCGGCAAAATCGCCAAGCTCGTACATATCGCCCAACACCGCAATTTTTCTGCCTTTAGCTTCAGCTTGTAAGGAATCCAAAGCCGCCTTGACAGAATCCGGGTTCGCATTATACGTATCGTTTATCAGTCTGATACCGTTTATATTTATGCTTTCCATTCTGTTTTGACTTGGTGAAAAAGCAAGAAGTCCTTTTTTTATTTGCTCTGTATCCAAACCGTATTTTAACCCAATGCATATAGCGCTCAAGCAATTGCGTATATTATGAAGTCCCGTATACTTGAATGCAAAATCGGTTTTTTCTCCACCGATATCTACTGAAAAACAAGAGCCGTTTTCATTTTGTATTATGTTATACGCACGAAAGTCTCCGTTATCGATACCAACTCGCATTATATCGTAAACGTCTGAATTTATGGTGCTGAGGTATTTATCATCTGCATTAAGGACAAGCATATCGCCCTTTCGCATATATGTCAGTATTTCACACTTGGCTTTGAATATATTTTCACGGGTTTTTAAAAATTCTATGTGACAAACGCCGATATTCGTCATCACGACAGTATTCGGTCTTACTATATCGGCATTTCCGAGTATCTCGCCCTCCGAACTCATACTTATTTCGATTACGGATATCTCGTGCGTATCGTCAAGGTCAAATACAGTGAGCGGTGCTCCCGTACTGCTGTTTAAATTGCCCTGAGTTTTATGCACGCAATAGCTTTGTGCAAGCACAGACGCAATGATATCCTTTGTTGTGGTTTTGCCGCTGCTTCCCGTTATCGCCACAAACGGAATATCAAACATCTCCTTATAAGCTTTAGCCATTTTTTGAAATGCCTTGAAGGTATCTTCTACCTTTACCACACACACGGGATAATCGTCATGATATTCGCTTACAACCAAAACAGAGGCTCCGTTTTCCACGGCGGACTTCAGAAAATTATGCCCGTCTGTCACTGAACCGTTCAAGGCAAAAAATACTCCGTTTTCCTGCACGAGACGAGAATCGACATGGACGCTGCAGGCGTAACGTGACCCTCTATTTGATATTATTTCGCCGCCTGTCATATCGGCTATTTTTTCAATGATTAAGCTCTTCATCATACACCTTATGTACTCTATATATTTAAATGTGACGATTATCTCTGTACCGACTGTTACGGAAGTTCCTCTTTCAATATTTTGACTTACCGCAATTCCGCCGCCTTCGGCTTTGAGAACAAGACCCATTGATGACAATAGTTCATTTGCATTTTGCACGCTCATCCCGACTAAATTCGGCACGCTTACTGTTTGATTTCCGCCTTTTGTCACTACAAGGTCGACCGACATACCCTCCATGTATTCCACCAACAAAAGGTTTTGATCCGATATTGTACCTTCGGCGTCTCCGCTCAGCGTATACTTTATGCCAAGTCCTTCAAGCGTCGTCACAGCTTCCGTTACGTCCATTCCTCTTACATCCGGAATAGTAACGGAATTCTGCGTTATTGTACTGACATTGAGTTGGTCTTTTGACATTAGGTAATTGTATGCGTTCGACAAAACTTTCGCTCCTATAGGCGCGGCGACGGTAGAACCGTATATGCTTGATCCGCTGGGTTCATCCACTATTACAAGCACAGACAATTTTGGGTCGTCATACGGTATGGCGCCGTAAAAACTGGCGACGTAACTTCCGCTTTCGTATGAGCCGTCGACATATTTCTGTGCAGTACCCGTTTTCCCGAGTATACCCATTCCTTGATATTCTACAATAGAATCTATCGAATTCGCTACTTCAAACGTAATTTGTCTCATTTTAGCGGAGGTTTCTTCGCTTATCACCTGCCTTATTATCTCGGGATCGTACGTATGAAGAACTTCTCCGCTTTGAGAATCCACAACCTGTTTGACGAGATGAGGTTTTATCAGCTTTCCTCCGTTAATGCTCGCATT
>CAYTMY010000032.1:8864-9889 GCA_964439075.1 uncultured Lachnospiraceae bacterium
TTTGCATAGGTGTCACTCCAAGACCTTGCCCAAAAGCCAGCGTTGCAAAATCCACAGGGTTGACGTTTTGATTGGCGGAAAGTATTCCGTACTCTTCACCGTCAAGATCGACGCCGGTTTTTTCTCCGAAACCGTAGTTATAGATGTATTTATAAAATTTATCCGCGCCCATCTTGTTCGCTATCTGAACCAGAGCGGGATTACAGGAATTCGCCATTGCCAAAGCCAGAGTTTGACTTCCATGGCTTGATGGGTAAACATGACATTGTATATCTACCCCACTCACTTCAATAGAGCCTCCGCAATAAAAAGTGCTGTCAAGACTTATCACGTTTTCTTCAAGAGCACTGGAGGTCGTTACTATTTTAAAAGTTGAGCCCGGCTCGTATATAAACGATGTGAAGGGATTACTCCACATATTAAGCTGAAGTTCACCGAGAGAAGACGCTCTTTCCGAATAAGCGGCGGAATAATCAGGCGTGATGTTCCACGGGTCGTCCAACGAATAGCCCGGATAAGCAGCCATTCCCAGTATCTCTCCGCTGCTCGGCTCCGTAACGATGATGATTATTCTTTTGGGATCGTTTTTTAAATATGCTTCATAAGCGGCGCTTTCGGCATAGTATTGTATAACGCTGTCTATGGTAAGCATGAGGCTGTTGCCCTTTACCGCTTCTTTTTTTACAGTGGAGGATGATTCGATAACCGCCCCGTTTGAATCCGTCAATACGGTTTTTACACCATCCTCGCCTCTCAACACGGTATTATATACCGATTCTATACCGTACAGTCCATCATGGTCTGCTCCGGTAAATCCAAGAACATACTGTGCAAAACCGGTATCGGTATAATTTCTTTTTTTATCCTCTGCCGTACCTACGCCTGAATAATTTGCCGCCTGTATATCAAGCGCAGTTTGATTGTCCACGCCTGTTTTTATCACAAGATATTCTGTCGCTTTATCGGAAATTTTAGTAAGAACCGTATTATGATCAAGCGCGAGTTTTTCTGAAAGAAACTTTGCC
>CAYTMY010000033.1:0-5058 GCA_964439075.1 uncultured Lachnospiraceae bacterium
ACAGACAGGCATGTATTGAACTGTCCGCAAAAAATGACCGACTGATTTGGAGCAGCGTGCCGGAAGGACTATCAGACAGGGCAACAAGAACGATAAAGTATACATTTACCGCTACGTTACGGAGGAAACCTTTGACGCGTAGCTCTATCAGATTTTAGAAAACAAGCAAAAGTTCATTTCCCAGATAATGACCTCAAAAATCCCTGTTCGTTCCTGCGACGATATAGACGAAACCTCACTTAATTACGCCGAAATAAAAGCTCTTGCTACGGGTAATCCCTACATAAAAGAAAAAATGGACTTGGACATTCAGGTAGGCAAGCTTAAAATGTTAAAGGCGAATCATCTTTCTCAAAGGTACACTCTTGAAGATAAGCTCCTTAAATACTTCCCTCAGCAGTTAAAGCTTACCGAAGAACGTATAAGAACTTATGAAGCGGACATTGCTCACCTAAAAGCAAACGCCTCACCTTTTCTCATCGAAACCGAGGAAAGCAAGTTTTACGGTATGGTGATAAAGGACGTTACCTACAGTGAGAAAACTGCGGCAGGCAAAGCCTTGATTGAAGCCTGTAAGGGTATGACCTATTCCGAAGCGGTAAACATCGGAAGCTACATGGGCTTTGAAATGCTTTTATCCTTTGATACCTTTAACAGAGAGTATCATCTATCCTTAAAGCACGAAATGGCACACAGGGTAACTCTTGGCGTAGACGCTATCGGTAATATAACAAGGCTTAATAATTCCCTTTCCGATATGCCTAAAAAGTTGGAGTATCAAGTTGGTCAGCTTGAAACCTTAAAACAGCAGATGGAGGACGCGAAGCTTGAGGTTAATAAACCTTTTTCACAGGAAGCAGATCTTGTATTTAAGATGACAAGATTAAATGAACTTAACGCGCTTCTAAATGTTGATGAGAAGGAAACCTATATCATTGACGAAGAGCCGGAGGCGGTAGAAGAGGTTAGTCTAAAAAAAGCGGTGGGGTTTGAGAGATGATAATCTTTGACATAAGTTATCATATATGATACTATAGCCGTAAAGAAGCAAGGAGCATAAAGCTGTGAGTGAACGTGAAAGCGAACTATTAAGAAACGATATAGCAAAGCAGATAATAGCCTTACGGCTCACTAAGAAGCTTACGCAGGGGGAGCTTGCTGAGCGAATAGGGACAAAACGCTCCAATATTTCTCGCATAGAAAGTGGCAATCAAAACATATCGCTTGATCTGCTCAGTAAACTGTCCGCTGCATTGGAGGCGGATATAGAAATAAACTTAAAGGAAAGGCAGGCGGTAAACATGATAAATGAATATAGCTTAAAGATATATAATACCAAGCTAATAGGCTTTACCCTTAGAGAAAAGGGTATCGAGGGCTTAGTAGCCGAAATTACTTATATAAACGAAGAAGAAAAGCATCTACTCCCTCTTGATCTGGAGCTTTCATCAGAGGGCATACTAAAATGGCTGCAAAGACGAGTCATACCGAAGAACCGCGCTTTTGTTGATGAGATACTGCGTTCGCTGAATTTAAGCATTAACGACACCAAGGGTATTATCGACGTTTGCAAGGGCTTATCGTTAAACGACAGCTTTTGGGTCGTACCAAAGGGCTTTGAGGGTAAGTTTTCCGAGTACAACCTATACGAAAACCGCTTTTCAAAGATGCTTTCGCTTGTGGCTTACACAGGCTTGGGACAAAGCCACGAAGCCTTTTCGACCTCTCCCGAACTTACCACAGGCGGCATGCTGCCGAAAGGCTGGCGCTTTATCGCACATGACGGCATATATCTGTATAAGGGCGGCACAAGCGGTGCGGCAAACACAGGTAACGAGCCTTATAGTGAGTTTTACGCTTATCAGGTGGCAAAACGTATGGGTTTAAATGCGGTAGAGTATGACCTTGAAAAGTGGAAAGGCATACTGGCTTCTAAATGTAAGCTCTTTACCGATATTGATACAGCATTTGTTCCTATTGGTAGGATAGTTTCTTCCGGCGGTTTAAGCGCGGTAATGAAATACTATGAAACGCTCGGCACTGACTTTTACGAGCAGGCGAAGAGCATGCTCATATTTGACGCGCTTATCTATAACGAAGACAGGCATTTCGGAAACTTCGGGCTTCTGCGAGATAATCATACGGGTAAAATCACAGCTCCTGCGCCGATATTTGACAACGGTCTTTCGCTTTTTAACTACGCTATGCAAAGCGACATGGAAGATTTGGACAGCTACGCCAAGACGAGAGGAACGCCGTTCGGAAACGTAACGCATGAGACCATCGCAGCAGAATATATAGGAAAAACTCAGTTAAAACAGCTAAGGAACATGATAGGTTTTACCTTTGAGCGCCATGCCCGCTACAATCTGCCCGAAGAGAGGTTAACTGCTATTGAAGCGCATCTGCAAAAGAGGGCCGCTTTTCTTATTAGGCTTGAGAAAGTCAAACATAAAAGCTCTCCCGAAAGATAAAAAAAGCAAGGAGTTGTACGAAAATGCGCACGCCCCATAGGGATGTTTTTTAGAATTGGACGATATAACTATCATTTTGGTAGATATATCGTCCTTTTCTTTTATGCAACGAACTTGAAATTCAAAGGATTTTTCTTGATTTCTTCCATCGTCTTTTGCAGCTCATTCTCAACCGGAATATCAAACAATCCGATGGCAGTGAAGTAAATATCTACTTTGACGTAGCAGTGTCCGCTGCTTTTGTCATTGTTGTGTACCTCAATTCTGCGGATAAGCGAATTTACAACGGTAGGCGTCAAATCATCCGGATTTGTGAATGCCCTCAGAGTACGGATAAGTAATCGTAAATCAAGAGTTTGCTGTTCTGAAGGCAGCAAGGTCAATGCGAGCCTTCTCAACATCCATAATAAGGTCTTTTTGTTCCTGCTCATAGCTCTGCATCATACGGCGATACCGTTCTTCCGAAAGACGTTCAAGTACCATATCTTCGTAAATTTTTTCAATCAGCTTATCCAACTCCTTAATTCGCCGCTCACCGTTATCAAGAATAAGCTGCATACGCTTTTTCTCAGAAACCTGCAATGAGGTTTGCTTTTTTGCGAGCAAGAAAAGAAATACCTGCTCATAGTTGCGAACAAATTCGGCAAGGTCGCTCACAGCCTTTAATACTATTTTCTGTAAAGATACCTCTCTTAGTATAGTGAATGCTACATTTCCCTCTGCCACTTTTGTAATTAGAGCAACGAAAGCTTTCCTGATCCTTCCGCAAGCTTTTTGCCGCACAGAAGTGCAGCTTTGCTCCACAATCCGGACAATATACCAAACCTGAGAACAGGCTTTTTCGTCCTGTTGCGGTTGGGCGTCGCTTGTTTTTACGCAGTTCCTGTACCTTTAGCCATAATTCCTCGCTGACGATCGACTCCTGCATATTGGGGATAATATTGTATTCATCGACAGGATTATAAATGGTCTTATGCACCTTGTAGCTAACGGTTGTTGTCTTAAAATTCACAGCGCAGCCAGTGTACTGACGATTTTCAAGAATACCTACAACCGTTTTCTGATCTCACAGATACGGATTTTCAGGAACCTTACAAGAATGTTTTCTTCCAAGCGAGTCATAGTATGCGGTTGGCACAAGCACCTTTTCACCTTCCAACTGCCGTGCAATTTGAGATGGTCCACGACCTGATAGACAGAGAGCAAATATTTTTCGTACTACCTGTGCACAGGCTCATCAATGTGCCAGATTTCCTTGTCATTGGCATCCTTCACATAGCCAAATGGAACTATAGGCGACACTCTTTTGCCGTGTTCTGCTTTGGTTTTCCATACTTGCCGAATCTTTTTGCTGGTTTGAGCCGCATACCATTCGTTGAAAATGTTGTAAAACGGCATCATTTCTACACCGTCGCCTGTGGTTGTATTGACATTCTCCTGTATGGAAATAAAGGTAACACCGAGCGTTGGATACACTATCTGCGTTAGTCTGCCCATCTCAACTTCGTGACGACCGAAACGGGATAGATCTTTGACGATTATCGTTCCTATCCTGCCTTCCTCTACCATCTGTTGCATCCGTATGAAGTTCGGACGATTGAAGGTTGTTCCCGAAACTCCGTCGTCAACAAAGAACATTGTGTTGTGATAGCCACATTTTCGGGCATAATCCGTGAGAATCAGTTTCTGATTGGTTATGGAATTTGACTCCAAATCTTTCTTTTCATCGTCTACGGAAAGACGGCAGTAGAGCGCAGTGATTTTATCTTCTTTTTGCCCCTGTGTTTTAGTTGCTGTTGTCATAATGATTATACTCCTTTCAGACAACCGGGCATTGCAAAGGCATATACACTTTACAATATCCGGCTATCAATTACAAATGTGCGATTAAATTAAGTTGTTGGAGAGTATCAATTCCTTGAACTGTGACAATATGGTTTCTTTGCCCTCAGCGCTGAAATGTGTACTCACTTCAAAAGTTGTGCCGCCAATTTTCATCGTAAAGGTATCTTCTCCATAACGATGAAAAACCTTGTCGTCATCTTCCTCATAAAACGGCAGATGAGACTTTGTGTTATCAGGAAATCCGACCGGAGTCAAATCATCCTTTAACTCCTGCGGAATGGCATATACCACTTTTGGATTCACGATAAATCCATCTATTTTCATCATCTTGCCTCTCTTTCACGGTTGCGCTGCCATTTTTCGAGCAGTTTCAGAATGGTTGCCTGCATATCGGCAGGGGTGAATTTCTTCGGAAAATACTTTTGAATATCTTCGGTGCGAAAGCGTATCTGTTCCTTCTGATTCGGCTTTTCTTCACTGATGACCGCATAAATTGCATCACGGGTGAGCCTTTCCTGTCGGCTGAGTTCCTTCATACGCTGTGCCTGTGAGAGTGACGGCGTAGCATCGGCATATTCCATTTCACCGTATAGCTCAAGCTGTTCTTTTTCGGTTAAGTAGGAAAGCTCCACTGCCGGGGTGAAAGCAATTCTGTTCTCATCTACCATTTTCAAAAGCTCTGGTATCAGGTGCGTCAGGCGAATATATCTGTGTACGGTATCCTTTCCTATACCGAGCA
>CAYTMY010000033.1:5068-5314 GCA_964439075.1 uncultured Lachnospiraceae bacterium
TTCGGAACTTCGTCGCAACTTGCGACGAAGTTAAATCTACCCTTGTGCCCTGCCGCTTCATCGCATCAAGCTTCATCTGAAAGGCGTATGCTTTTTCACTGGGAAGAAGTGTTTCACGCTGTAAATTAGCATCAACCATAGCAATAACCGCTTCTTCATCCGTCATATTTCGCACTATGACGGGTACGGCTTTTTCACCGATTTCCTTGCAGATTTCCAGACGGCGATGACCACTTATCACCTCAA
>CAYTMY010000033.1:5324-9864 GCA_964439075.1 uncultured Lachnospiraceae bacterium
GACAAAGGACGGACAAGCAGCGGAGCAAGTGCGCCCTGCTGTCGAATGCTTGCGGTGAGCTGTGCATTTTCTTCGCCGGAGCGACTTTTGAAGGGATGATTTTGAAAGGGAATAAGCATATCTGTCGCTATCGTTTTAACCGTTTCGGACTGTGTATTGGTATCTTTCATTGTAAATTAACCTCCATAACTTCTGTATCAGTAATCATCTGCGTCATCTGAACGAGCAGACTGTTTGTATCCACAAACAGTAAAACTCGCCATAACTGCGTTATCTAAGCGAGCAGTGCATTTGTTTCCTCATCTGAAACAAACGCCTCGTTAGGGCTGCGCCCTAATACCCGCCGAGAAAAGAAGAACGCAACATCGTAATTTGTATCGGAAGAAATTTTGATTGCGTTCTTCATCTGTGCATTTTGTGTTGTTGCGTTCTTATTCAAGAAACCACATCCACTGCTTTGAATCCCGGCGGCTTTTCACGCCGAGATTTTTCTTTGCATTTTCCACCGTTCGTTTGCTAATGCCAATCCGGGTGAAGTGGTTATAGAACTCGATTGCAGGTTTCTCACCGCCCACAAGCAAGCGTTCCATTTCTTCTTCGGCTTGTCCCTGTTTGGTATCACGCCCACTGCCGAACACGCTGAGCAGCTCATCAGCAGAAACTGCTCTTGATTCAAGCCATTCAATGTGATCGGACAAATGGAAGATGATAGCATCGCCTTTAGGAGCAAGATTGCTTTTCACCGGAACAAGATAACGCCTGTCTTTATCCTCTCTGTCCTCGCACACCGTAAGTATGGAGCGAACCGCACCACACACATCAATAGAACCATTGGTACGGTATAGAGCACTGATGCCGTTTGCTTTGTTCATATGCGAAACGATAAGCACGGCGCATTTTGTACGCTGTGCCACTGCATACAGCTTTCGAAATGCAGAACGCACATCGATTGCCTGATTGAGATTGACCTCCTCGCCGATATATGCCGACAACGGGTCGAGTATCAGCAGCCTTGCATTTTCCGAGATGATCGCTTTTTCAATACGCTCATCGTCAAAGTGCAGGGCTTTTTCTTCTTCATTGATAACACGGATGTTTTTGCAGTCAGCCCCTGCCGCCAACAGTCGGGGCTTGATGGTATCGGCGATACCGTCCTCCGATGTCTGATACAAAATGCGTATTGCCTCCTGCGGCTCTTCCTCTGAAAACGGCATCGCTTCGCCTTTGGAAAGACGGGCGGCAAGATTGAGAGCCAGCATGGTTTTGCCGCAGCCGGGGTCGCCTTGCAGAATGATACATTTGCCATACGGGATATATGGATACCAAAGCCAGTTGACTTCCTCAACGGCTACATCGTCCATATTGATAATATCGCTGTTGTTTTCGTACATTGAAATTCTCCTTTTCTGTTTGTTGTCACGCTTTTCAAAGTGGTTTTCGGGGATAAAGGTATAAACGCTTTGCCCACCCCTGAACAACCTCTAAAAATCCCTGATTTATGGGCATTCCGGCACGCTAAAAGCGTGACTTCAAAGCCCGTTTTCTTCGTTGTCGCTCGGCTGCTTTTTGTTGCTTGCGTTTGTCAGCGCAATCTTTGCAATACTGTTGTGTTCTTGCCGTCGGCGTAAACAGAGCGCTGCACTGTTTGCAATTCTTCTTGCCGTTGACGTAAATATCCGCTTCCAGCTCCTTGTCGGCAGGTAGAACTGCTCGCTTGAAATAGTTGCAGTAAATGCCGCTGATGCTGATAAGCTGAACGCATTTGTGCGTGTCACCGTCATCGAGAAGCAGGTAGTTATCGTCGATGCAGTTGCAGCAGAGTCTTCGCACAAGGCGATTTACTCGCCGGGACAGTTCCTGTGTGATTCTTGTAACCATCGATTTATCCTCCTTTCGCTTTCCGCCATAAACGGAAAACATATTTTTGTGGTTCTTTTACCGTTCTGCCCGAAACCTGTTCCTGCCCGGTTGTCTCCCCGGCGTATCGAACGCATTGGCACGCTCGTTTTCGGTCTTGGCGTACTTCGCCTGCGCTCATATCTGTTTCGGACGGTTATTCAATTTTCAAGGTTCGGATGAAGGAGTTGTTTTTTGTCCCTTCACTTGTATGCAGTGGGAAGTGCCACTTGGGGGGTGTTTTTGAAAAAATTTTTTATCCTCTCACTTGAATGCACTGGGAGAGGGCAAATGGGGACTCTGTTTCAAAATATTTCTCCTCTCACTTGTTTGCATTGGGAAAGGTCGATTTTTAAGGTTTTCAAAAAACTTTTTTATTTGCACCTACTTTCTTCCTGTTTTCATCACAAAAACACAAAAAAGCACCCATCTTTTCAGATGAGTGCAAATTGTCACGGAAGTTTTTGCAAAATATTATATTTGCCTCTTATAATACTTCCGTATTTGTGTTATACTATATGCGTATAGTTATATCTGTATGTAGGAGGTGCCAAAGTGGACTATATCACGACAAAAGAATTTGCTGAAAAGGTCGGCGTATCAGACCGCTATGTTCGTATGGTAATCGCCGACGGTAAAATAGACGGCGTTGTCCGCAAAGGAAACCGCTATATGATTCCCGCCGACGCACATCTTCCATCTGACCGGCGCCGCCTGCGCTGGAAAGATGTGCCGGAGCAGTTTGTCACCCTATTTGCCGACATACAGCAAAAGGTTGCTAAGCTGAACGCTATGCGACCCCTGACCGATGGCGAGGTTGCCCGTCTGCGTGACGATTTTATGGTGGACTACACCTATAACTCCAATGCCATCGAGGGTAACACTCTTACCCTGAAGGAAACCGCTATGGTGCTTGAGGGGATGACCATTGACAAAAAGCCGCTGAAAGACCATTTAGAGGCGGTGGGACACCGTGACGCTTTCCTTTATATAGAGGATATTGCACAACGGAAAACACGCTTAAAAGAAGCGGAAATCAAGAGCATACATTCTCTTGTTCTGATGGACAGACCGGAGGACAAAGGCGTGTTCCGCCGTATTCCCGTAAAAATAATGGGAGCATATACAGAGCCGGTGCAGCCCTATCTGATTGAGCCGAAAATAACAGAGCTGCTGCGAGAGAACGAACAACGCAAAAAAGCAATGCACCCCATTGAGCGCATTGCACGGTTTCATCTTGAATTTGAGGGCATCCACCCGTTCATTGACGGCAACGGACGCACGGGACGGCTTGTAATGAATCTTGACCTGATCCGCAACGGCTACCCGGCAATCAATGTAAAATTTTCCGACCGTAAGCGTTATTATGACGCCTTTGACGCTTATTACCGTGACGGTAACGCCGACGATATGGTTTTCCTTGTCGGGCAGTACGTAAGCGAACGGCTGGATAAGTATCTTGAAATATTGAAATGATCGAACCAATAGCGTTCCCTTAGGAGAGCCACCAGATACGAGATTTCAACCTGTGTCTATCATCAAAAAATCCTTATATAATGCGGGTTTTCAGCCATTCAGTTGCTCTTGAACTAATAGCATTTCCCATCCTTAAACACCGTAAATTAAGCCTTATTTTTAGATTGCAATTAGCAAGCCCCGAAGAATAAGGGGAATGTTATACGGTCGAAATATTGCTATTCATCTCATCTATTATGAACCGTAATTCATCGGCAACCAACGGCACCAAGCATTGACTTAATGTCTATTGTTGAAATAAGTATAACCGATAAATATGTCTTTTTCAAGCAGATACAAAACAAGGGCGATAATCCAATCTCGGATTACCGCCCTCGTGCTATTCTACTCATATCTTTCCGGCTAAGGATTGAAGCAATGCCATCATCTCAGGGTTAGCAAGCAGTTTCTTTACAAGCTCTGTATCCGGCTCTTTGGGTTCGTTTGGCTGTGCAAGAGGTTTTGCTTTTTGAGACTTCGGTGTTTCTTCTGGAATCTCACTTACCGTTTCAAATTGTGGCATAGGTAGTGGTGTATTTGTGCCTCTGACTGCCTTTGCTCCGTAGAACTGCTCGTCGAACCTCTGGGCGTTCAGTTTTCGATCTTCATCGAGAATGTGGGAATAGACATCAGCCACCATTTCAACACGAGCGTGACCTGAATCGCCCTGCACGGACTTCATATCTCCACCATTCCATTTCAGCTTGTAGGTGATACTGGCGTGTCTGAAGCTGTGGAATACAACATCGGGAAGGTCGTTCTCACGGATAAGTTTCTTCAATGAACGGGTTATGTTTGCTCCTTCCATCGGTCTGCCGGAAGCGTGGGAGAATACAAGGTTGTAATCAGTGAAGTCGCTTCCGAACAGTTCCTTTAGCTCGTCAATCTGCTCTTTTCGTTTCACAAGGATTTGAGCGACGGTATTGGGGAGAAATATCTTGCGAACGCTGGTTTTGGTTTTAGGCGTTTTCAAGACCAAATCCGTTGTTCCGTTTGTAAGGATAGCGTTAAGTACGGGGTTCTTCTGTAACATCTCCCACTTAACCGCCTGATTAAAAGCATTTCTGAGTAGTTTATGAATTTCCCTAACCGTGTGGACAGTCAGATATTCATTCTTGGGTTTCCTATT
>CAYTMY010000034.1:0-7053 GCA_964439075.1 uncultured Lachnospiraceae bacterium
TTATTGCCGCAAGCGCTTTTTCCGTTTCCACCTGGTTGATGATGTAATTCCATATTTTCAGCTCTTTTTTTATATGACCCGAAAGCTCATAAATGTCACTTTTTATCTCCTCGGTTATTGTATCGTCCTCTTTTAACGCCGCAAGTATGCTCTGCGCCTCACTTTGCAGCATTTCGGCGCTGTCTTGTACGTAAAAATACAAATATATGCTCAATCCCATAAGCACGGCAAGGATTCCCACAGCAATTCGGTAAGATCTCATATTATTTATCCGATTCCTTTTTGATTATCGTAAGTTTACCCGAAGAATAGAAAGCCCAAAAAATTTCCTCTTCGCTTTCATACCCGTTGTCTCTGAGGCTTTGCTTGAGCTCTTCGCGGTTTATGGTTCTCTCGGAAAAATTTTTCTCCACAATGCGCCCGTTTTCTATGAGCGTTATGATAATTCCCTCATCGTCGTTTTTGATAATGTTGGCTTCTCCGTTCGTTTCCACCACGGCGCACGCTATATCGCTCAGTGCGGGACTTTCATTTGAGCGGAGTATCTCTATGATATCGTCAACGGAAAGCATCATATCCTTTATCTTGTCCTGCTTTATCTCTCCGTTTTCGATTATAATGGCGGGAGTACCGCATAAAAATCTTCTGAGCTTTCTGCTGTTCGTCGTTATAAGCGATATTGTTCCCTGCATGACGACGAGAGACACTATGGGAATGATACCGTTCAACAGCGGCATATTTACGTCGGAAAGCGGCTGCGCCGCCAAATCGGCGATGAGAATGGTGACAGCAAGCTCAAAGGGCTGAAATTCGCTGACCTGGCGCTTGCCCATAAGGCGGAGCATTACAATGACCGCAATATAAACCACCAATATTCGAACAAATATAATAAACATAATCTACCCCGTTTTCACATTAAAATGCTATAATAAAGCATACATAAAGTATTGTTACTCATTTAAAGTATTTTATCCTCATTGTCTTATTCACGGAGCAATATATTGGAGTACATAAAAGAGCTTCTGAAACTGAACAGCGAATATAACAACAAACTCTACGCCGTAAAAACAGCGCTTGTAAAATACATGACGGATAAGGGTATTTATTTCGATGTGCTCAAACACATCGACGAAATTTTCGATAACTTCACCTTCAATAACATTCTTTCGCTTTGGGCAGAGCGTGATATTCACATCATTGATGAGGAAGAGCAGTTTTTATCCGTTGACGCCCGCATTGATATCTATACGCTGGTAACCGACGCCGACATAAATTTAAAAAACGAGCCCCCCTCTTATATAGGAAGAGTCTACGAAGAAAGTCTTTGTATCGACGAAAAGAAGAAAACGGGCGTAACATATACGCCCGAAGACCTCTGCGAATATATGATATCGCTGATAAGAAACGACGTAAAGAAAACAGATATATTTATCGACCCCGCCTGCGGCTGCGGTATATTTCTTGAAGGATTTTACGACGCGCTTATGTACGCCTCCTGCGAGGATACCTCCGGCGAAAAGATATATGCGGCTCACAAACGAATACTCCATGACGCCATCTACGGCTGCGACACCTCTGAGGAATCGTGTGCCATATCCAAAACAGTGCTCGCGCTCAAATGCCCGCTCTGTGTTATCCCCAAACATATTTATTGCTGCGACAGCCTTTTGAATATAAGTGAATATGTAGGCGAATCGGAATTTGATTGGGTGGTGACCAACCCTCCGTACGTGGGTCATAAGCAAATGGATCCGCGCTACAGAAAGCGCATCGAGCAGATATACAGAGATGTCTATTACGACAAAGCCGACCTTTCTTATTGTTTTTTCATGCTGGGGCAGCGTCTGCTCAAGGAAAACGGCAGACTATTGTACATTACAAGCAGATACTTTGCGCAAAGCAAGTTTGCACAAGGTTTGCGTGAATTTATTTTAAACGAGTTTTCCTTTGTAAAAGCAGTTGATTTTTACGGAGTGCGTCCATTTAAAAATGCGGGAGTAGACCCGATGATAATTTACCTGACGAAGACAAAAAAAACTGCCGAGAGTTTTTATGCGGTCAAATACTCCGCCGAAGCAGACTTTAACATGCTCGCCTTTAAGGAAAATGAGTTTACGGTCTTTACAAAAGACCTTTCAAAGGACGGTTTTAATTTTCTTACCGCGGAGCAAATGCGTTTTTTCAATGCCGTACAGAAACGCTGCGTACATACGTTGGAAGAGCTCGTCGATTTCTTCCAGGGCATAATAACGGGCTGCGACAAAGCGTTTGTGGTATCCTCCGATTCTCTCATATACTCCGCCTGCATAGACGAATGCGGTAAAAAATGGCTTAAAAGCAAGGATTTAAAAGAAAAAATCGATTTTAAGGGGCAGTACGTACTATACACAAACTCACTTTCGGATATAACCGACGCGCCGTATACGCTGAAAAGATTGGAGCTGTTTAAAACACGGCTTGAAAAACGCAGGGAATGCGCTTCGGGAGTGAGAAAATGGTACGAACTTCAATGGGGACGCAACAGTGAGCTGTTCGAAGAACCTAAAGTGATATTTGCTTATAAAGGCACCGAAAATAACTTCATTTATGACGACTCATCATACTATTTCAGCGCAGATATATACGGCTTTGCGCCAAAAGAGAATATCAGAGATATTTTAAACATCCAAAACCTCATAATGTTACTGAACACGCCGATATATGACGTTTATTTTAAAAGTTTTGCGAAAAAACTGGGCGGACGGCTGTATGAATACTACCCGAATACCGTGTGCAAAATAAAAATACCGCCTATTGAAACAATAAACGGCTTTACTTGTGAAGAAGATATAAATGCATATTTCGGCATAAACGACGCCGATCTTCAGTCTTTATAGGTTTTTATTATGTGCTCCGCCACTCTTCCGCGGGAAGCTCTCGTATCCATTGCCTGCTTTTCTATGTAACGGTGAGCCTCCTCCTCGCTCATACCGCGGTATTCGATGAGAGTCCATTTCGCCTTATTTACGACCCTTATCTCGTTTATCTTTTTTTGCAGTTTCTCATTCTCCTTATTCAGCCGCTGAAGCTTTTCATAAGCCGCCATGGTTATATTGTAGCACATATAAAACAAATGCGAATTGAGCGGTTTGGGAAGCACGGCTATTCCGTACGCTTCAAGCTCGTAAGCCGTCTGTTCGTATACATCGTTTTTCACTATAAGAATAATGCCCGATATTTCATTTTCGCTGACATACAGGGCAAGCTCATTGCCGAATTCGTCATTTAGAGGAGCGTTGATGATCACCGCGTCGAAGGTACGCGAAAGAATCGCTCTGCGCGCCTGCACACCGCTTGTGACGTTTGTTATTTCGTTGGATAGCTTATCGCCCAGAAAGCCGTTTATATATTTCTCGGCATTCTCATTACTCGAAACCACGAGAATGCTGCGGGCGTCGTCGCTTGCGTGCATCGGCATCTCCGATATCAGAGTTTGAGATTTTTTTGTCGGGCGTCTATAGCGTCCAATATGTTCTTATTCATAAATTTTTCGATAAAGCTGCCGTCTCTTGCCGCTTCCATTGCTTCCTTGAAACTCGAGGGCAGTTTTTTTAAACCCTGTAATTCCTCTTTTGAAGCGTATGCGGTATCAAAATCGGAAGGGGTTTGAAGAGATAACTTCCTTTTTATCCCGTCAAGTCCCGCGTAAATTATCACGGCATAAGCAAGATAGGGGTTAGCCGTATTGTCGGGACTGCGCAGAGAGATTCGAACCTTCTCCTCATCGGAGGTAAGTCTGATAAGCTGCGGGAAGTTGAGATTGGTCCAACTTACATACTTTGGCGAACCCTCGTTTCCTATCCGCTCAAAGGATTGTTCGTCGGGGTTAAGTATCACAGTCATTTCATTTATATGTTCAAGCAGTCCCGCCATAAAATACTTTGCCGCCTGAGCATCGCTCATCTCGCCGCTTCGGCTTTTAAGCGTCAAAATCACATGAAAGCCGCAGCCTGCTTCTCTGAGCATCGGCTTTGGCATAAAGCAAGCGCATAGTCCGTTTTTATCCGCAACGGTGTTTACGACAGAACGAAAAGTTATCACGTTATCGGCGCTGGCAAGAGGCGAATCGGATTTGAAATCTATCTCGTTTTGCCCCGGTCCCTCTTCATGATGAGAGCTTTGAGGAGAAAGACCCATCTGCTCTATTGTAAGGCATATTTCACGTCTTATATTTTCTCCCCTATCGTCGGGAGCAACGCAAAGATAACCGCCGTTATCGAGAGGAGTCTTGGTACTGTTGCCATCCTCATCTTCCTTGAACAAGTAAAATTCACATTCGGCGCCTATCTCACACAGGCAGCCCGCATCTTTTAGCTGCTTCTCCGCATCACGCAGGATATTCCTGCCGTCGCACTCAAAGCCGCTGCCGTCGGGGCGTTTTATATCGCAGAAGAAACGTGCAACTCTGCCTCTGGACGGACGCCACGGCAGAAGAGTAAAGGTCGAAAGGTCGGGAAACAGCAAAAGCTCTGTATCGCACACATCGCAAAAACCTTCTATGCAGCGCGCGTTAAAGGCTACGCCTTTTTCAATTGCTTGCGGAAGCTGCGCGGGAAGTATGGCAACGTTGCGCTGCATACCCGCTATATCGGTAAATGCAAGCCGAATAAACTTTATATCGTTTTCCTCTATAAAATCGATAACTTCACGTTCAGAGTTAAACATTTCTTATACCTCACATTGTCATATAGATGATTATACACCACTTAATTCGATACATAAAGCTGTTTATAAGGACTTTTTGTATTGGGAGTCAATACATAGAAATTTGCATTTTCTATTTCACTTTTATCATAACCGAATTTTTGGCTGAAATTTTCGATATATACGTTTATCATCTCCATATCCTCTTTTGTTGCCGCACTTGCGCATATTTGCTTCGGAAGGTCGACGGGCAGTTCCTTACAGCGCAAATATATTCTCCCGCCATGCATACCCACACCGCAAAAACTACCCACAGGAGACTCACCGCCGCATTCAAGCCCAAGCACTATTATAAAGCCGCCTGCCTGGTATTCTCCGAGGAAATTACCGCACCTGTTGCCTATAACGACGGCAGGTATTTTATCCGCGTATGCCTTCATGTGTATGCCCGTTCTGTAGCCCGAATTGCCCTTTATATAAATCTCACCGCCGCGCATTGCGTAGCCCGTACCGTCGCCCGTATTTCCGTATACGGTAATACTTCCCGCATTCATGGTGTCTCCCGTTGCCTCCTGTGCGTTGCCGTGAAGTATTATATCAGCACCGTCAAGGTACGCGCCCAACGCATTGCCCGGAGTGCCTTCAAGGCACATAACGCCCTCTTCGGCTCCGCAGGCTATACACCGTTCACCCAAGCATTTTACATTTTCCATGTTACTTCTCCTTTACGTTAAAACCCGCGATTCATGAGCATAAAACGTTCTTTTCGCTCAAACGCCATAAGCTGCGGTTTTTGTTCTATCAGCTCAAAATCTATTGAAGAAAGCGGTTTTCTCTCCCTTATAAGACTTGTATATATTCCCGCTCTTGCGACCTCTCCCATAAGTATGAAGCCCTTCAATAGGTCGTCCTTGTAAAACAAAGCTTTATATGAGTCCTTTGTTTTTCTTATATAACAATCTCCTTCATAAGTGCCCGCAGTTATTATATGCAGACCCAACAACCCCGTTGAGTTCATTGGAATGGCGTTTGTGAATTCCTTGCAGCCACCCGCCATATTGACTCCCGCACACTCCCCCTGCAAATACGCATTCGGCATTATCGCCATTATTTTATCGGTCCCCGAAGAAACGTCATGAAATTGCGTAACGTCGCCCGCGGCGTATATGTCCTCAAGTGAGGTTTTGCAGTATTCGTCTATAACAACGCCTCTCTGAGCTTTTGCTCCCTCTTCGGTGAGCAGTTCGGTATTCGGACGAACGCCGACGGCAGTTACGAGTATATCGAAATCCGTTGTTTGAGCATTGCTCAAAAGCGCCGTTTGTCCTTCGTATTTATCTACCTTGGTATCGGTAAATATTTTTATTCCCTTCTCATTAAGGTGCTTACGCATGATATCAGCCGCTTCTTCGTTAAGCACGTTTGGCAGCACTCTTGAAGCCATGTCGACGACGGTTATGCTTTTGCATTGTCCGCTTATCCCTTCCGCGCATTTAAGACCGATAAGCCCCGCTCCTATAATAAGAACTCTTTTATCTGCGCCGAGAACCTCGCGCAATGCTTTTGCATCGTCCAAAGACATAAACGTAAACTTGTCTTTCACATTTTCATATCCCTCTGTGGGAGGAACAAAAGCCCGTGAACCCGTTGCAACGAGTAGTTTGTCGTAAGCTATGCGCTCTCCGTCCGAAGTAGTTATACTTTTGGAACGCGCATCTATCTGCGTTACGCGCAAGCCCAAACGCACCTCGCATTTATTATCGGCATAAAAATCATTGTCTCTGTATTTCATTCTCTCTTCGTCGGTTTTTGCGCAAAGCAGATATGAAATAAGCGGTCTTGAATATGTGTGATATCTCTCGTCTGATATTACGCATATATCCCCCTTTTTATCGGTTTTTCTTATACCCTCCATACAGCCTACCGCCGCCGCGGAATTACCTATAATGACGTATTTCATTCTTCGACCTCCTTTAACACTATGGCGTGGTTCGGGCAGCCTTCCACACAGGCGGGGGATGATGCGGCATTGTCGGTACACAATTCGCATTTTTGCATGACTCCGTCGTCGGAGGGCATTATAGCACCGTAAGGGCAAACCAAAATACAGGTGTAACACCCCACGCACTTATCGCGGTCTATTTTTATTACGCCGTCCTTTTTTGTAAGCGCTCCGCTTATACAGCTTTTCACGCACCAAGGCTCGGTGCAATGGCGGCAAGCGACCGCAAAACTGACGCCTTTGTTTTCCTCTATCCTTATTCTCGGATTTATCTTTACGCCTTTTAGCGCCTTTATCATATCGTCTTTACCCGAATTGGCGAAGGCGCAGTAATATTCGCACAGATGACATCCCAGGCACCATTTTTC
>CAYTMY010000034.1:7063-9401 GCA_964439075.1 uncultured Lachnospiraceae bacterium
CATCGACATATATTTTTTTCATCATCTATTCCCCCGCATGCTTTATTCCGAGTATTTCAAGCTCTTTTTCGTTAAGCCCTATGCCTCTCAGCATAAGTCGGTTGCCGCGCAGAGCCTCTATTGAATTGATGCCCATACCGCCCATCATTTCTTTTATCTCATGGTTCCATGCGCCGAGCAGATTTACGAGTCTCTTATAGCCAATATCGGGATTCAGCCTTCGCACAAGCTCCTCTCGCTGAGTCGCGATACCCCAGTTGCACTTACCGCTATGGCAGGTTCTGCACAAATGGCAGCCGAGGGCGATGAGTGCGCTCGTTGCGATGTACACGGCGTCGGCTCCCAAAGCGATCGCTTTCAGCACATCGGAACTGTTGCGTATACTGCCGCCTACCACAAGAGATACGTTGTTGCGTATACCTTCTTCCCTGAGTCTGCTGTCCACTCCCGCAAGAGCAAGCTCTATGGGAATGCCTACATTATCGCGTATTCGCGTGGGAGCGGCTCCCGTACCTCCGCGAAAACCGTCTATTGCAATTATATCGGCTCCGCTCCTGGCAATGCCCGAAGCTATCGCAGATACGTTGTGCACCGCCGCTATCTTCACTATGACGGGCTTTTTATAATCTGTTGCCTCTTTAAGCATATACACAAGCTGACGAAGATCCTCTATTGAATATATATCGTGATGAGGAGCAGGAGAAATAGCGTCGCTTCCTTCGGGAATCATCCTCGTTTTGGCTATATCGTCTACTATTTTCGTTCCGGGCAAGTGACCGCCTATACCGGGCTTTGCGCCCTGCCCCATTTTTATCTCTATTGCGGTTCCCGCATTAAGGTAATCCTTATATACGCCGAAACGTCCCGATGCGACCTGAACTATGGTATTTGCACCGTACTTGTAAAAATCACTGTGAAGTCCGCCTTCTCCCGTATTGTAATATGTACCCAACTCCTCGGCCGCACGCGCAAGAGAGGCGTGCGCATTGTAGCTTATGGAACCGTACGACATAGCCGAAAACATCACGGGAATTTCCAACTTTAACTGCGGAGTCAGGTTGTTTATCAAAGCGCCTTTATCATCACGTTCCAAGCCGGTATTCTTCTTCCCGAGAAAGGTCTTGGTTTCCATAGGTTCGCGCAGAGGGTCAATGGAGGGGTTGGTGACCTGAGAGGCGTTTATGAGCATTTTATCCCAGTATACGGGAAACCCGGCGGGATTGCCCTTGGAAGAAAGCAGTACACCGCCGCTCTCCGCCTGCCTGTATATATCGGTAATGGCAGCTTTTGTCCAGTTGGTATTTTCTCTGAAATCATGCTCTGTCTTTCTTATTCTCAAAGCTCTTGTTGGGCAAAGGGAAACGCATCTGTGACAATTGACGCACTTTGTTTCGTCGGAATGCATCATATCGGTTTCGTCATCATAATAATGGACTTCATTAGCGCATTGTCTTTCGCATACTCGGCAGGAAATGCATCGGGTCATGTCACGAAGCACTTCATATTCGGGATATAAATAATTTACAGCCATTTTCCGCTTCCCTCCTCATTCAATTTAAAAATCACGGGTTGTCCCCCGTCGGGACAGTATACCTTATCGGGGTTCGGCTCTATTATCCTTATAGCGGATTCCTCACTCGCGATATATGCGGTATCGCCCTTTTCGGCCACTACCATACTTCGCAGCTTGAGCCTGTCGTTAAGCGCCATTACGCCTCCCGTAAAACCGTGGATGATAGAAAAAGGTCCTGTCAGAAGCAAGGATGAGAATATGCTTCTTAAATATGTAAGACGCGACGCCTCATCTGCGGGCAGCCTTTCTATTGCAGACCAAAACGGTGCGGCTATTACGCTTGCGGTCTCCTCCAAGGTAAGCTTTCTTCTTCTCACGAGATAATCCATGATGTACGCGATCACCTCGGTATCGGTAAGCAATGTGCATTTATAACCGAACATCTCGATAAACCGTCTATTGGCGTCGTAAGAGGATATCTCACCGTTATGCACTACAGTCGAATCGAGCAGCCCGAAGGGATGCGCACCTCCCCACCAGCCGGGAGTATTCGTGGGATATCTTCCGTGCGCCGTCCAGAGATAGCCTCGGTAGGATGCCAGATCATAGAACCTGCCCACATCCTCCGGATAACCCACAGCCTTGAATATCCCCATATTTTTACCGCTCGAAAAGACATAGGCTCCGTTTATCTGTGTATTGATATTTATCACTCCACGCACCACAAACTCATCCTCATCTATCTGCGCCTGCGCAAGTTTTGTAGGCAGCGGCAAAACAAAATATCTCCATATTATAGGTTCACTCGTTATCTGCGGTATTTTT
>CAYTMY010000035.1:0-339 GCA_964439075.1 uncultured Lachnospiraceae bacterium
TTCGTCTATTACCGCACGCAGCTTATGTTTACTGTCTTTTACAAGCCCCGCACATGCTATTGGGTAGCCGAAATCTTTTATGACCGATTTTATCGTATTTACGTGAGCGGCTCCGCCGTCGGCAAATATCAGCTGCGGCAAAGGTAAAAACTTGGGGTTTTGCACGTTGCCTTCAAGCTCCTCCTTTGCGCGGGAAAGTCGCCTGAACACAAGCTCCGCCGTGCTTGCATAGTCGTTTTGACCGCTTACGTATTTTATGCGAAAGCGTCTGTACTCCGCGGGAGCTTTTCTGCACATATCATAGACGGTCATCACTCCCACGTTGTTCGTCCCGCCTAT